>NZ_VWWC01000191.1:0-12868 GCF_011753175.1 Burkholderia sp. Cy-637
TGTTCGTCACGCGCGGCTGGCGCTCCACCGCCGGCTCGAAGATGCTGGCCGACTACACCAGCCCGTTCGACGCCACCGTGGTCGAGCGGCTCGCCGCGGCCGGCATGGTGACGCTCGGCAAGACCAACATGGACGAGTTCGCGATGGGCTCGTCCAACGAGAACTCGGCCTTCGGCGCCGTGAAGAACCCCTGGGACACCCTGGCCGTGCCGGGCGGCAGCTCGGGCGGCAGCGCCGCGGCGGTGGCCGCGCGCCTGGCGCCGGCCGCCACCGGCACCGATACCGGCGGCTCGATCCGCCAGCCGGCCTCGTTCGCCGGCGTCACCGGCATCAAGCCGACCTACGGGCGGGTGTCGCGCTACGGCATGATCGCCTTCGCCTCCTCGCTCGACCAGGGCGGCCCGATGGCGCAGAGCGCGGCCGACTGCGCGCTGCTGCTCGACGCGATGGCCGGCTTCGACGCGCGCGATTCCACCAGCCTGGAGCGCGACGACGAGCAGTTCGGCCGCCATCTCGGCCAGGCCTGGACGCCCGACGCGGTGGCCGGCCGGCCGCTCGAGGGCCTGCGCATCGGCCTGCCTAACGAGTATTTCGGCGAAGGCCTGGCGGCCGACGTGCGCGCGGCGATCGACGCGGCGCTCAAGCAGTACGAGGCGCTCGGCGCCACCCTGGTGCCGGTCTCGCTGCCCAAGACGGAACTCTCGATCCCGGTCTATTACGTGATCGCGCCGGCCGAGGCCTCCTCGAACCTGTCGCGCTTCGACGGCGTGCGCTACGGCCATCGCGCCGCCCAGTACGGCGACCTGCTCGACATGTACAAGAAGTCGCGCGCCGAGGGCTTCGGGCCCGAGGTCAAGCGCCGGATCCTGGTGGGCACCTACGTGCTCTCGCACGGCTACTACGACGCCTACTACCTGCAGGCGCAGAAGATCCGCCGCATCATCGCGCAGGATTTCCAGAACGCCTTCGAGCAGTGCGATGTGATCATGGGCCCGGCCTCGCCGAGCGTGGCCTGGGATCTCGGCGCCAAGGGCGACGATCCGGTCCAGATGTACCTGGCCGATATCTACACGCTGTCGGTGAGCCTGGCGGGCCTGCCCGGCATGAGCGTGCCCTGCGGCTTCGGCGCCGGCGCCAATGCGCGCCGCCCGGTCGGCCTGCAGATCATCGGCAACTATTTCAACGAAGCCCGGATGCTGCAGGTGGCCGACGCGTTCCAGCGCGTGACCGACTGGCACAAGCAAGTTCCGGCGGGGGTGTAAGACATGGCTCAGCAGTGGGAAGTCGTTATCGGTCTGGAGACGCACGCGCAATTGTCGACGGCGTCGAAGATCTTCTCGGGCGCCTCGACGCAGTTCGGCGCGGAACCCAACACCCAGGCCTGCGCGGTCGACCTGGCCCTGCCCGGCGTGCTGCCGGTGCTCAACCGCGGCGCGGTGGAGCGGGCGATCCGGCTGGGCCTCGCGCTCGGCTCGACGGTGGCGCAGCGCAGCATCTTCGCGCGCAAGAATTACTTCTACCCGGATCTCCCCAAGGGCTACCAGATCAGCCAGTACGAGATCCCGGTGGTGCAGGGCGGCCAGCTCACGATCCAGGTGCCGGCCAACGAGAAGGCGGGCAAGGAAGCCTACTCGAAGACCATCAACCTGACGCGCGCCCACCTGGAAGAGGATGCCGGCAAGTCGCTGCACGAGGACTTCGCGGGCATGACGGGCATCGACCTGAACCGCGCCGGCACGCCGCTGCTCGAGATCGTCACCGAGCCCGAGATGCGCAGCGCCGCCGAGGCGGTGGCCTATGCCAAGGCGCTGCACGCGCTGGTGATGTGGCTCGGCATCTGCGACGGCAACATGCAGGAAGGCTCGTTCCGCTGCGACGCGAACGTCTCGGTGCGCCCGCTGGGGCAGGAGAAGTTCGGCACGCGCGCCGAGATCAAGAACCTGAACTCGTTCCGCTTCCTGGAGGACGCCATCAACTACGAGGTGCGTCGCCAGATCGAGCTGATCGAGGACGGCGGCACGGTAGTGCAGGAAACCCGCCTTTACGATCCGGACAAGCGCGAGACGCGCTCGATGCGCAGCAAGGAAGACGCGCAGGATTACCGCTATTTCCCGGATCCGGACCTGATGCCGGTGGTGATCGACCCGAAGTGGATCGAGCGCGTGCGCGGCGAGATGCCGGAGCTGCCGGCCGCGATGCAGCAGCGTTTCGTCGAGCAGTACGGCGTGACGCCCTATGACGCGGTGGTGCTGACCGCCAGCAAGGCGATGGCGGCCTACTTCGAGGCGCTGGTGGGCAAGGCCGGCGCGGCCAATGCCAAGGTGGCCGCGAACTGGCTGATGGGCGACGTGTCGTCGCTGCTGAACCGCGAGGGCATCGAGATCGACGCCAGCCCCGTGTCGGCCGCCCAGCTCGCGCTGGTGCTGCAGCGCATCGCCGACGGCACCATCTCGAACAAGATCGCCAAGGAAATCTTCCAGGCGATCTGGGACGAGAAGGCCGGCGACGAAGCCGCCGCCGATCGCATCATCGAGGCCAAGGGGCTCAAGCAGATCTCCGACAGCGGCGCGCTGGAGGCGATCATCGACGAGGTGCTGGCGGCCAACGCCAAGTCGGTCGAGGAGTTCCGCGCCGGCAAGGAGAAGGCCTTCAACGCGCTGGTCGGCCAGGCGATGAAGGCGACCAAGGGCAAGGCGAACCCGGCCCAGGTCAACGAGCTGCTGAAGAAGAAGCTGGGCTGAGGCGGGGGCGAGCCGCGGCGGGGTCGCCCGCCGCAGGGTCGCCTGCCGCAGGATCGCCTGCCGCAGGGTCGCCAGCCGCTTCAACGGGCCGCTGCCGGACCGGGTGTCCGCGGCGGCTCGTTGCGTTATGCTCGTCGGTTCGTGTCGCGGCAGCGGCCATGCCGGCAGCGTCCGGCCCGCCGCGCCCGCGACATCCCGAACCCGTTCCAGGAGGCAGTGATGGCGAAGCCAGTGTCGCTCGACGATTTCCTCGTACCGTTCCACACCGACGAGAAGGCCGCGGCCGCGTTCCAGCTCGATCGGTTCGAGCCCGGCGCCAAGCCGTTCTCGGCGGGCTCGAAGGACACCGACCGGGCGCGCCTGTCCGAGCTGTCGATGAAGATCGACGCGCTGCAGGACATGCTGCACACGCAGCCGCGCAAGCGCCTCCTGCTGGTGCTGCAGGGCATGGACACCAGCGGCAAGGACGGCACCGTGCGCGCGGTGTTCCACGAGGTCGACCCGCTCGGCCTGCGGGTGGTGCCGTTCAAGGCGCCCACCTCGGTCGAGCTGGCGCACGACTTCCTCTGGCGCGTCCACGCGCAGGCGCCGGCCGCCGGCGAGCTGACCATCTTCAACCGCAGCCACTACGAGGACGTGCTGGTGCCGCGCGTGCTGGAGAGCATCGACAAGACCGAATGCGAGCGCCGCTTCCGGCAGATCCGCCAGTTCGAGGAGATGCTGCACGAATCGGGCACCACCATCGTCAAGTGCTTCCTGCACATCTCAAAGGGCGAGCAGCGCGAGCGCCTGCAGTCGCGTATCGACGATCCGAACAAGCACTGGAAGTTCGACGTCTCCGATCTCGAGGCGCGCAAGGACTGGGATGCCTACCAGATCGCCTATCGCGACGCGCTGGCCGCCACCTCGGCGCCGCATGCGCCGTGGTACGTGATCCCGGCCGATTCCAAGACGCATCGCAACGTGATGGTCGCCGAGCTGCTGCTGCGCGAGCTGACCGCCATGAAGCTGGCCTATCCGCCCGCCAAACCCGAACTGGAGGGCGTGAAGGTCGAGTGAGCCGCCGCCCGGATCACGCCTTGCGCCCCAACCCACGAACCGAACAACACTGAACGGAAACACATCATGCTGCGTGTCATCACGGCGAACCTGAACGGCATCCGCTCGGCCGCGAAGAAGGGCTTCTTCGACTGGCTCGGCGACCAGAAGGCCGACTGCGTCTGCGTCCAGGAAATCAAGGTGTCGGCCGACGACCTGCCGGCCGAGTTCGCGGCGCCGCACGGCTTCACCGGCCATTTCCACCATGCCGAGAAGAAGGGCTACAGCGGCGCGGGCCTCTACACGCGGCGCGAGCCCGACGACCTGATCATCGGCTACGGCAGCAGCGAGTTCGACAGCGAGGGGCGTTATGTCGAGGCGCGCTACGGCAAGCTCTCGGTGATCTCGGTCTACGTGCCCTCGGGCTCGAGCGGCGAGGAGCGCCAGCAGGCCAAGTTCCGCTTCATGGCCGAGTTCATGCCGCACCTGGCCGAGCTGAAGGCGAAGAAGCGCGAGGTGATCCTCTGCGGCGACGTCAACATCGTCCACAAGGAAATCGACATCCGCAACTGGAAGAGCAACCAGAAGAACTCGGGCTGCCTGCCCGAGGAGCGCGCCTGGCTGACCCAGCTGTTCGACGAGGTCGGCTACGTCGACGTGTTCCGCACGCTCGACCCGCGCCCGGATCAATACACCTGGTGGAGCAACCGCGGCCAGGCCTACGCGAAGAACGTGGGGTGGCGGATCGACTACCAGATCGCCACGCCGGGCGTGGCCGGTACCGCCAAGCAGACCTCGATCTTCCGCGATATCAAGTTCAGCGACCACGCGCCGCTGACGGTCGACTACGACTACAAGTAACCGCGCGGCCGCTCGATGAAACGGCGCCGCCGGGAGGAATCCCGGCGGCGCCGTTCTGCTTTCGCGGCGAGGCTGGCGCGCCGCCGGGCGGCAGCGCCTCACCTCATCGCCTGCCCGACTTCAGGCTGCCTGCTTCAGCGAGGCGATGTCGATCACGAAGCGGTACTTCACGTCGCTCTTGAGCATGCGCTCGTAGGCGGCATTGATGTCCTGGATCTTGATCATCTCGATGTCCGAGGCGATGCCGTGCTCGGCGCAGAAATCGAGCATCTCCTGCGTCTCGGCGATGCCACCGATCAGCGAGCCGGCCAGGCGGCGACGCTTGAAGATCAGGTTGAACACCTGCGGCGACGGGTGGTCGTGCTCGGGCGCGCCCACCAGCGTCATGGTGCCGTCGCGCTTGAGCAGGTTCAGGAACGGGTTGAGGTCGTGCTGCGCGGCCACCGTGTTGACGATCAGGTCGAAGGAGTTGAGATGCGCGTTCATCTGCGCCTCGTCCTTCGAGATCACCACTTCGTGCGCGCCCAGGCGCTTGCCGTCCTCGATCTTCGAGGGCGAGGTGGTGAACAGCACCACGTGCGCGCCCATCGCGCGGGCCAGCTTCACGCCCATGTGACCGAGGCCGCCCAGGCCGACGATGCCGACCTTCTTGCCGGGGCCCGCGCCCCACTGGCGCAGCGGCGAATAGGTGGTGATGCCGGCGCACAGCAGCGGCGCGGCGGCGGCCGGGTCGAGCTTGTCCGACACGCTCAGCACGAAGGCCTCGTCGACCACCACCTGCGAGGAGTAGCCGCCGTAGGTGATCTCGCCCGTCACGCGGTCCTGGCCGTTGTAGGTGCCGACGAAGCCGTTCTCGCAGTATTGCTCGAGGCCGTCCGCGCAGCTCGGGCAGGTGCGGCAGGAATCGACCAGGCAGCCGACGCCGACCATGTCACCGGTCTTGAAGCGCGTCACTTCCGGGCCGACCGCCGTCACGCGGCCGACGATCTCGTGGCCCGGTACCACCGGGTAGACCGAGTTGCGCCACTCGTTGCGCGCCTGGTGCAGATCGGAGTGGCAGACGCCGCAGTAGAGGATCTCGATCTGGACGTCGAGATCGCGCAGCGCGCGTCGCTGGATTTCGAGGGGGGCGAGCGGCGAAGTCGCGCTCTGCGCCGCGTAGGCGTAAGTCGTGCTCATTGAGGAGGCTCCTTACCATGGGAATCGAAACGATTCGCGCGACCGCTGGAACGAAGTACCCGGAGGATCCGGGAGGCCGCGACGAAACGGGTACCCATGGTAGGGACGGGGCTGGGGACCCGATATACCTGAAGGTCTTGAAGCTTTGCCCATTCCTCTTGAATTGTGCATTCGCAGCACGCAGGGGCCGCCCACGATGCTAGATTGCAAGCCTGATCCTATTACGGCCATGGGACGCGCAATGAGCTTCGAACCCCTGATACCGGATGGCGACCTGCGCGTGCAGCAGCGCATCATCGCGCTGCTCGGCCGGCTCGCCCCGAACGACGGCATCACGGATGCCGAACTGGAAGGCGTGCGCTTCATGCGCGTGAACACCTCCACGCCGCGCTGCCCGGTGCTCTACGAGCCCAGCATCGTGATCGTCTGCCAGGGTCGCAAGATCGGTTATGTCGGCGATCGCACCTTCGTCTACGACGAGCGCCAGTACCTGGTGATGTCGGTACCGCTGCCCTTCGAATGCGAGACCTTCACCGCCGAACACGGCCCGTTCCTGGCGATCTCGGTGCGCATCGATCTCGGCGTGATCGCCGAGCTGGCGATGCTGCTGGAGGAAACCCACGGCGCGGCCGTCAGCGAGCCCGACAGCATCTGCTCGACGCCGCTCGGCGCGCCGCTGGCCGACGCGGTGCTGCGCCTGCTGGAGGTGCTGCAGTCGCCGCACGACACGCGCGTGCTGGGCCCCTCGATCATGCGCGAGATCGGCTATCGCGTGCTGACCGGCGAGCAGGGCGACGGGATCCGCGCGGCGCTGGCCCAGCAGCATCACTTCGGCCGCATCGCCAAGGCGCTGCGCCGCATCCACATGCATCTCGAGGGCGAGCATTCGGTCGACATGCTGGCGGCCGAGGCCGGCATGAGCGCGGCCGTGTTCCATGCGCATTTCCGCCGCGTGACCGGCACCTCGCCGATGCAGTACGTGAAGGCCACGCGCCTGCATCACGCGCGGCTGCTGCTGGTGCAGCACGGCGTGAGCGCGGGCCTGGCGGCCGCGCGCGTCGGTTACGCGAGCGCCTCGCAGTTCAGCCGCGAATTCAAGCGCATGTTCGGCCGCAGCCCCGGCGACGAGGTGCGCTGGGTGCAGGCCTCGCGCGGCCTGGTGGCGAGCGACGAGACCGTCGAGGTCGAATGAGAAGGGCGCGCCGCCCGATGCGCCCGATGCGCATCCTCATCGAGATCGGTGCATCGACGCCCCCGGGCGGCTTCAGCGCAGCCGCGTCTTGCGCTGCACCGCGCTGATGCCCGCATAAGGCGGCAGCGTCTCGACGCGCTTGCCGATCGCCTTCGCATACACCGGCATCCAGTCGCCGAGCCGCTTGAGCAGGTCCTGCCGGCGGCGCTTGTCGTAAGGGTGGGCGTAGATGAAGCCGTGCGCGCGGTCGCCGCGCGTGGCGGCGGCGAGCTTGTCCCACAGCGTGATGGCCGCGCGCGGATCGAAGCCGGCGCGCGCCGCGATGTCGCCGCCGATCACGTCGGCCTCGGTCTCGTCGGTCGGCCCGTAGCGCAGCGCGGCGAGCCGCTGGGCGATGTCGGGCAGCGCCGGCAGCGGCTCGGTCAGGCCGTACAGCGAGGAGATTGGATTGGCGCCGAGCGTGGCGGCCACCTGCATGTCGCCGAGCCCCTCGCGCGCGTGCTCGCGCAGCGCATGCGCCATCTCGTGGGCGAGCAGCACGCCCCATTCGTTGTCGTTGAGCCGGAGCCGGTCGAGCAGCCCGCTGTCGACCAGCAGCTTGCCGCCCGGCAGGCCGATGATGCGCGTGCCGCGCGAGCGCACCACGTTGAGCTCCCAGTGCCAGCCCTTGACGCGATCGTTCCATTTCACCGCATAGGGCGCGAGCCGGTCGACGAAGCCGTGCAGCCGCTTCACGCGCGCGTCGTCGGCGGGCAGCAGCGTGTTCGACTGCGCGGCGGCCTGCACCATCTGGCGATATTGCGCGGTGGTGATCTGTTCCAGGACCGGCGAGGGGATCAGGTTGCGGAACGCGAAGGCATTGCCGTATTGCACGCCGGGCTGGGCCGGCGCGTAGCCGGCGGCATGCTGGGCAGCGGGAGCCGCGGCGGCGGCCGCCTCGCTGGCCGCCAGCACCGGCGCGGCACAGGCCAGCAGCAAGCCGGCGGCGGCCGTGCCGAGGACTTTCGCGAACTCAGCCGGCACGCGCGGCCTCGTCCTGCGCGCGGCCGCTGCCCCAGGGCGCGACCTTGAACAGCAGCAGCATGCCCGGGATGCCGAGTGCGGCGCAGACCAGGAAGTAGTCGAACCAGCCGATCCTCGCCACGATGAAGCCGCTGGAGGCCGAGGCCAGCGTGCGCGGCACCGAGGCCAGGCTGGTGAACAGCGCGAACTGGGTGGCGGTGTAGCGCGGGTCGGTGGTGCTGGCGATATAGGCCGTGAAGGCCGCCAGCGTGAGCCCGGTGGAGAAGGTCTCGAAGCCGTACACGCCGGCCATCAGCACCGGATCGGGGCCGGCCTCGGCCAGCCAGGCGAAACCGAGCGTGGAGGCGATCTGCACCAGGCCGAAGATCCACAGCCCGCGCGCGATGCCGATCTTGACCAGCCAGATGCCGCCGAGGATGCCGCCGGCCAGGCTGGCCCAGAACGCGGTGGTCTTGGCCAGCACGCCGATCTGGGTCTTGTTGAAGCCGATGTCGAGGAAGAACGAGGTGGACAGCGTGGTGGCCATCACGTCGCCGAGCTTGTAGACGAAGATGAAACCGAGCACCAGCAGCGCGTTGCGCCAGCCGCCGCGCGCGAGGAATTCGCGGAACGGCAGGATCACCGCGTCGCGCAGGTTCTTGGGCGGCGCGCCGTGCATCTCGGGCTCGCGCACCAGCAGCGTCATCGCGATGCCGGGCAGCATGAAGGCGGCCGTCACCATGAACACGAGGGTCCAGGGCAGGTGGTCGGAGAGGATCAGCGCCAGCGAACCCGGCACCAGCGCGGCGATCTTGTAGGCGTTCACGTGCACCGCGTTGCCGAGCCCCTGCTCGGTGTCGCGCAGCAGCTCGCGCCGGTAGGCGTCGATCACGATGTCGGAGCTCGCGCCGAACAGGGCCACCAGGGTGGTCAGCGCGGCCACGGTCCAGATCGAGTCGCGCGGCGAGACGAAGCCCAGGGTGGCGATCGCCGCGGCCACCAGCAGCTGGGTGACGAACATCCAGCCGCGCCGGCGGCCCGGGCGCCAGCCCGGCAGGCGCGGCACGTAGCGGTCCATCAGCGGCGCCCAGAGGAATTTCCACGTATAGGGAAACTGGATCAGCGCGAACAGGCCGATTTCCTTCAGGTTGACCCCTTCCGAACGCAGCCAGGCCTGCACCAGGTAGACCAGCGTGAACAACGGCAATCCCGAGGTGAAGCCGAGGAACACGCAGATCAGCATGCGCGTGTTCAGGAAGGCTCGCCAGCCGGGATGTTCGTCGTGCGCGGCCAGCGCGGGTGCGTCGTGCTGCTCGGGAGAGGTCATGAAGGGTCGTCAGGGATGGCTTCGCTTGACGCGATAGACAGCAAGACTACCACGCCAGTTCGCGCCCCAACGGACCGGCTGGCCGCCGTGCAGCACGGCCCGATCGAGGATCTCGATGCCCACCTCGGGCGCCAGCGCCTCGAAATCCTTGATGGTCAGCACCCGCACGTTGGGGGTGTTGTGCCACTGGTAGGGCAGCGATTTCGACACCGGCATGCGCCCGCGCAGCACCGACAGGCGGTGCGCCCAGTAGCCGAAGTTCGGGAACGAGACGATGCACTCGCGGCCCACGCGCACCGTCTCGCGCAGGATCGCCGCGGTCTGGTGGATGGTCTGCAGGGTCTGCGAGAGGATCGCGAAATCGAAGCTCTGGTCCTCGAACAGGCGCATCCCGTCCTCGAGGTTCTGCTGGATCACGTTGACGCCGTTCTTCACGCAGCCGAGCACGCCCGCGTCGTTGATCTCGATGCCGTAGCCGGTCACCTCGAGCTCCTCGGCCAGCAGCGCGAGCAGCGAGCCGTCGGCGCAGCCGAGGTCGAGCACGGTCGAGCGCGGCTCGACCCAGCGCGCGATGGCGCGGAAGTCCGGCCGCGCGGACAGCATCGTCAGGGCTTGCTGGTTCATGCTCCCACCTCCACGGCGATACGTTCGTAATAGGCGCGCACCACGTTGTGGTAGCGCGCGTCGTCGAGCAGGAACGCGTCGTGGCCGTGCGGCGCGTCGATCTCGGCGTAGCTGACCTGGCGGCGATTGTCGAGCAGGGCCTTGACCAGCTCGCGCGAGCGCGCCGGCGCGAAGCGCCAGTCGGTCATGAAGCTGGCCACCAGGTACTTGGCGCGGGTCTTCGCCAGCGCGGCGGTGAGGTTGCCGTCGTAGGCCTTGGCCGGATCGAAGTAGTCGAGCGCGCGGGTGATCAGCAGGTAGGTGTTGGCGTCGAAATACTCGGCGAACTTGTCGCCCTGGTAGCGCAGGTAGGACTCCACCTCGAACTCGACGTCGAAATTGAAGTTGTAGGCGTCGAGCGCGCCGTCGGCGCGGCGCAGCGCGCGGCCGAATTTCTCGGCCATGTCGTCGTCGGACAGGTAGGTGATGTGGCCGATCATGCGCGCCACGCGCAGGCCGCGGCGCGGGATCACCTGGTGCGCGTAGTAGTTGCCGCCGTGGAAGTCGGGATCGGACAGGATCGCCGAGCGCGCCACCTCGTTGAAGGCGATGTTCTGCGCGGAGAGCTTGGGCGTGGAGGCGATCACCATGCAGTGCGCCACGCGATCCGGGTACATCAGGCTCCAGGCCAGCGCCTGCATGCCGCCCAGGCTGCCGCCCATCACCGCGGCGAAGCGCTCGATGCCGAACGCGTCGGCCACGCGCGCCTGCGCGTTGACCCAGTCCTCCACCGTCACCACCGGGAAGCGCGCGCCATAGGGCGTGCCGGTGGCCGGGTCCAGGCTCATCGGGCCGGTCGAGCCGAAGCAGGAGCCCAGGTTGTTCACGCCGATCACGAAGAAGCGGTTGGTGTCGAGCGGCTTGCCCGGGCCCACCATGTTGTCCCACCAGCCGGTGCTGCGCGGATCGTCCGCGTAGATGCCGGCCACGTGATGCGAGGCGTTGAGTGCGTGACAGACCAGCACCGCGTTCGAGCGCGCGGCGTTCAGCTCGCCGTAGGTCTCGACGACGAGCTGGTAGTTGCCGAGCACGCTGCCGCTTTGCAGCCGCAGCGGTTCGGCGAAATGCATGGTCTGAGGAGCGACGATGCCGATCGATTCCATTCGTTCCGCCTTGTTGACTGGGCGGCTAAACGGTGTCGGCGATGCGCGGAGTCGAAGTTGCGCGGCTGACGACCTCTTTAGCCGCATTTGTAGTGAACCCGCCGGTGTTCCGGTGGGTTCGCGCGCCCGCAATCGAGTCAGCAAATCGGCGCGTTCTTCGGGTGTCGTCGCGCCCAGGGCGGCGACGAGCCGGGCAAAGTATAGCGGAAATCGGCGCGGCGGTTGCGCGCGGGCGGGGGCAGGGCGGGGTGGACTCCCGCCCGCTGCCTCAGCGCAGGATCAGCTGCAGCTGGATGTCGGCCTGCTCGGCGGGCGACTTCGTGAAGCCGCTGCGCGCGTAGCGATGCCAGCGACCCAGCACGTGGGTGACCAGCAGGTTGGCGCGCAGGGCCGGGTCGTAGCCGGCCGGCTGGAGCGGTGCGCCGGCCTCGCCGGCGGCGCCTGCCGCGCTCGTCGGGCTGCGGGTCGGCTGCTCGCCGTTGCCGTCATCGTCCCTGGCCGCCAGCGCGAGGCGCAGGCACTGCCGCACCGAGGCCTCGACGCGCTCGAGCATGCGGTCCACGCGCTCGCCGAGCCGCTCGTGCTCGCCGACCAGCGCCTCGCCGGTCAGCACCCGCGTCATGCCGGGGTTGCGGGCCGCGAAGTTCAGCAGCATCAGCCCGATCGCGCGCGCCTGCAGCACGCCGTCGGGCTCCTTTTCCAGGATCTGGTTGATCAGGCCGAAGATGGTGGTTTCGATGAACTCGATCAGGCCTTCGAACATCTGCGCCTTGCTGGCGAAATGCCGGTACAGCGCCGCCTCCGAGATCTCCAGCCGGGCCGCCAGCGCCGCGGTGGTGATCTTCTCGCGCTTGGGCGCCTCCAGCATCGCCGCCAGGGTCTGCAGGATCAGCACCCGGCGTTCGCCCGGCCTGGGCCGCGTGCGGCCGCGCGGCGCGGCGGCCCCGGCGGTGCCCGGGCTGCCGTCGGCGGTGGTCTCGTCGTCGTTCAAGGCCGCGTGGCGCGGTTCAGTCGGCTGCATTTCTGTCGCCCCGATCGTGTGCTCAGTCGCAGCGATTGTAGCGAAGCAATACGACGATCGACATAGTGCGGCCGTCCCACGCGCGGCTGATGGTCGGGCAGGTGCCCGGTGATCCAGATGGTGCGGATGCCCAGGCGCTTGTAGCGCTTCAGGTGCGAGCGCGTGTCTTCCACCAGGATCGCCTCGGCCAGCGCCACCCGGGCGTCGCGCATCGCGCGGCGCAGCATGGTGGCGTCGGGCTTGGCGCGCCAGGCGCGGCGGTCGCGCATCTGCTCGATCGCGATCACGCGCTCGAAGTGTCGCTCGATGCCGAGCTCGGCCAGCACCGCGCGCGCATAGACCTCGGGCGCGTTCGTCAGGATCAGCTTGCGCCCGGGCAGCGCGGCCAGGCGGCGCGCCAGCCCGCGCTCGGCGCACAGCATCGAGGGCAGGTCCTCGAAGGTGTGGACCACCTTCAGGAAATCGTGCGGATCGACCGGGTGATGGCGCGCCAGGCCCAGCAGGGCGGCGCCGTAGCGCTGCGTGTAGTAGGTGCGCAGATGGTCGGCACGGGCCCGGTCGACCTGCAGCGTGTCGATGATGTACTGCGTCATCGCCGTGTTGATCGCCGGGAAGACCGCGTGCGAGGCGTGGTGGAGGGTGTTGTCGAGGTCGAACAGCCAGACCGGGCGGCCGGCCAGGGGGCGCCGGCGGCGGGGGCGGCGCGCGAGGCGCGCGCCGATGTCGGCACCGGGGCCGCTG
>NZ_VWWC01000192.1:0-12816 GCF_011753175.1 Burkholderia sp. Cy-637
TCGCCGGCAGCTTCGCCGGCCGTTGCGCATGGTGATCCCGCTCGGCGCCGGCAAGGCCCGCCCCGGCCGCGAGGCGCGGCGGCGCGGCCTGGCGCGCTGGGCCGTTTATGTGGCGGCGGTGCTGGCCGGCGCCTGGCTGGTCACCCAGCTCTACTACTTCACGCAGATCGCGCTCTGGAGCGTGATCGATCCGGGCTCGACCGCCTTCATGCGGGCCGACGCCTGGCGCCTCAAGGGCGACACGCCGCCGGTGGCGATCCAGCACCAGTGGGTGCCCTACGAGCAGATCTCGCGCAATCTCAAGCGCGCCGTGATCGCCTCCGAGGATGCCGATTTCGCCAGCAACAACGGCTACGAGGTCGACGCGATCCTGCAGGCCTGGGAGAAGAACCGCGCGCGCGGACGCATCGTCGCCGGCGGTTCGACCATCTCGCAGCAGCTCGCGCGCAACCTGTTCCTGTCGAGCCAGAAGAGCTACCTGCGCAAGGGGCAGGAGCTGATCATCACCTGGATGCTCGAGACCCTGCTCGACAAGGAGCGGATCTTCGAGATCTACCTGAACTCGGTCGAGTTCGGTCGCGGCGTGTATGGCGCCGAGGCCGCCGCGCGCTACTACTACCGGGTGCCGGCCAGCCAGCTCACGGCCTGGCAGGCCGCGCGGCTCGCGGTGATGCTGCCCAACCCGAAGTTCTTCGACGCGCATCGCAATTCCCCGTATCTCGCTCAACGCACGCGCGTGATCGCGCGGCGCATGGGCGCCGCCGAGCTGCCTGCCTCGCAATGAGGTGAGGGGAAGGACGGCGCCAGCCGTTCGCCCGCTCGCGCAACACCGGCTTCCCCTCCCGACATCGCGTGCCGCGGCCTCGACCGGTCCTTGCCGCATTCGACCCGCATCGTCGCGCATCTTCGAGAAACCGGTTCCACCCTAGCGCCGTTTTCTGCGAATATCTCAATATTTGGGCGATGCATTCAAATATTGGAGACGGCGGGAGCGGCCTCTACAATCGGCAACCAATCGATATGCAGCGGCGCGAGATCCGAACCAGGGATCCGCAGCCGCGGCAACCAGGAGACAAGCGATGAAGCCGATTCAACAGTTCGCCGTTCCGCGTGCCTTGGTCCGTTCCCGGGCCGTCTAGGCCTGCCGCTTCGTGATCGCCCATTACAGCGACCCGAGCCATCCATGAACAAGACACCGATTTCCCTCGCGCCGAATGCCGGCGCCTCCGCCTCGAACGGCGCCTCGCACGACGCGCGTGCCTCCGGCGCCGCGCTCGACGCCTTGTCCGACAGCATCGGCGCGACCGGTTCGCCGCTCGACCTGGCGGCGCAGCAGGCGGGCACGCAGACATTGCTGCGCGGCCTGGCGATCCTCGAGGCGATCGCCGGCGGCGCGCGCGACATGCGGGCGATCGGCGCGGCGCTCGGCACCACCCGCAGCACCACCCACCGGCTGGTGAGCAGCCTGGTGCAGGCGCGCTACCTGCGCCAGGTGCAGGGCGGCTACCTGCTGGGCCCGAAGCTGATCGAGCTGGGCACCATCGCGCTGGAGCAGATGCCGCTGACGGCAGTGGCGCGCCCGCATCTCGAGGCGCTGGCCGACGCCACGCTCGACACCATCCACCTTGGCATGCGCGATGGCGACGACGTGCTCTACATCGACAAGATCCCCGGCACGCGCGGCCTGGAGATGCGCTCGCGGATCGGCCACCGGATGCCGCTGGCCTCGACCGGGATCGGCAAGGCGATGATGCTGGACCTGCCGCCGGACACCTGGGCCTCGCTGTTCGAGGCCTCGCGCCGCTCGCTGGCCGGCGTCAGCTTCAAGCCCGACCGCCGCCCCGACGCGACCACCTTCCTGCAGCGCATGGCGCACTACGCGGCCGGCGGCTACACCTTCGACCTGGAAGAGAACGAGGCCTCGATCCGCTGCGTGGCCGCGCCGGTGCGCGACGCCTCGGGCGCGATCGTGGCGGCCGTCTCGGTGGCCAGCACGATTCCCTACATGCCGCTCGACCGCATGGACGAGCTGATTCCGATCGTGCAGCGCGAGGCGCGCGCGATCTCGGCGGAGCTCGGCTGGAGCGCGCCGCAAACGACCCGCAGGATCAAGCGATGACGATGGACCGACCGAACCCCGCCACGCCGGCGCTGATCGCGATCGACTGGGGCACCACCTCGATGCGGGCCTTCCTGTTCGCGGCCGACGGCAGCGTGCTGGAGGCCGGCGCCCACGCGGCCGGCGTGATGAGCCTGCCGCGCGCGGGCGGCGCGGCGGCCTTCGACGCCGCCTTCGAGACCGCCTGCGGCGCCTGGCTCGACCGCTGGCCCGAACTGCCGGTGCTGGCCGCGGGCATGGTCGGCAGCGCGCAGGGCTGGCGCGAGGCGCCCTACGTCAACACGCCGGTGGATGCCGACGCGCTGGCGGCCGGCCTGATCCGCGTCGAGTCGGCGCGCGGCGTGCCGGTGGCGATCGTGCCCGGCGTGCTGGAGGCGGGCACGCTGCCCGACGTGATGCGCGGCGAGGAAACCCAGATCGTCGGCGCGCTGGCCGACGATCCGGCGCTGGCCAGCGGCGCGGCCGGCGCGCTGATCGGCCTGCCCGGCACGCATGCGAAATGGGCCTGGGTCCGCGCCGGGCGCATCGAGCGCTTCCGCACCTACATGACGGGCGAGCTGTTCGCCGTGCTGCGCGACCACACCATCCTGGGCCGCACCATGCGCGCCGGCGAGCATGCCGATGCCGAAGCCTTCCGGCGCGGCGTGGCGGTGGCCCGCGAGGGCCGCGAGGCGGGCCTGCTGGCCACCATCTTCAGCACCCGCACGCTGGGCCTGACCGGGCAGCTCGCGCCCGAGTCGCAGGGCGACTACCTGTCGGGGCTGCTGATCGGCCATGAACTGAACGCGCTGGCGGCAATGCTGGCCGGCGTCGGCACCACGCTGGCCGCCCAGCCGCCGCGCCTGATCGGCGACGCCACGCTGTGCGCGCGCTACCTGAGCGCGCTGCGCGAATTCGGCTGTGACGGCGCGCGCCTGGTCGAGCGCGCCACCGAGCGCGGGCTCTGGCGCATCGCCACGCAGGCCGGCCTGATCGGCGCGGCCGCCTGCACGCCGGGCTGAGCCCGGCCCACCGAATCGAGGAGATCGACACGATGTCATCCGAACTGACGCTGCCCGCCCCCTATGCCCCGCACGAGGGCCTGGCGCGCGCCTTCGCGGCCTGCCCGCTGATCGCGATCCTGCGCGGCCTGCGGCCCGAGGAAGCGGTCGAGCACGGCACCGCCCTGGTCGAGGCCGGCTTCCGGCTGCTGGAGGTGCCGCTCAATTCGCCCGATCCGTTCGCCAGCATCGCCGCGCTGCGCGCCGCGCTGCCGGCCGAGGTGCTGGTCGGCGCGGGCACCGTGCTGCGTCCCGAGTATGTCGACGAAGTGTCGCGTGCCGGCGGCGAGCTGATCGTGATGCCGCATGCCGATGCCGAGGTGATTCGCCGTGCCAAGGCGCTGGGCATGGCCGCCGCGCCCGGCGTGGCCACCCCGAGCGAGGCCTTCGCCGCGCTGCGCGCCGGCGCCGACGTGCTGAAGATGTTCCCCGCCGAGCAACTCGGCCCGGTGGCCGTGAAGGCCTGGCGCGCGGTGATCGACAAGCGCGTGCCGCTGGTGCCGGTGGGGGGCGTGACGCCCGACAACATGGGCCCGTACCTGTCGGCCGGCGCCAACGGCTTCGGCCTGGGTTCGGCGCTCTACAAGCCGGGCCAGGACGCGGCCACCACGGCGCGGCATGCGCAGGCCTATGTGAAGGGCCTGGCGATCGCGCGCAGCGGGGCCGCGAAATGAATCGGCTGGCCGGCAAGACGGCACTGGTGACGGGCGCCGGCCGCGGCATCGGCGCGGCGATCGCGCTGGCCTTCGCGCGCGAGGGCGCGGCGGTGCTGATCGCCGAACTCGACGAGCGCGCGGGCCACGAGGCGGCCGCCGCGATCGCCGCCGAGGTGGACGGCGCGCGCGTGCTCGCGCATCGCACCGACGTGACCGAGCCGGCCTCGGTGGCCGAGGCGGTGGCGCTGGCCGAGCGCGAGTTCGGCGCGCTCGACGTGCTGGTCAACAACGCCGGCGTGAACGTGTTCTGCGATCCGCTGACGATGCGCGACGAGGACTGGCGGCGCTGCTTCGCGGTCGACCTGGACGGCGTCTGGAACGGCTGCCGCGCGGCGCTGCCGGGCATGGTCGAGCGCGGTCGCGGCAGCATCGTCAACGTGGCCTCGACGCATGCCTTCCAGATCATCCCGGGCTGCTTCCCGTATCCGGTCGCCAAGCACGGCGTGCTGGGCCTGACGCGCGCGCTCGGCATCGAATACGCGCCGCGCAACCTGCGCGTCAACGCGATCGCGCCCGGCTACGTGGAGACCCAGCTCACGCACGACTGGTGGAATTCGCAGGCGGATCCGGCCGCGGCGCGCGAGGCGACCCTCGCGCTGCAGCCGATGAAGCGCATCGGCCGGCCTGACGAAGTGGCGATGACGGCGGTGTTCCTCGCCTCCGACGAGGCGCCCTTCATCAACGCCACTTGCATCACGATCGACGGCGGGCGCACCGCGCTCTACCACGATTGAGGCCGGCGCCCGCCAGGCGGGCAGGCGGCGGGCAGCACCCGCAGCATTCGCAGCAAGGCAGCACCCGCAGTATCTCGGAAAGACCGCGGCACGCGACGGCCGCGCGCGTGCCGCGGCACAGAACCAGGCGGCCGGACCTTGAATGGCATCACAGGAGACGACACAGATGAAACGCAGAACCTTTGTCACGCTCGCGGCGGCAGCGGCCGTGCTGGCAGGCGCCCCGTTCGCCCAGGCGGCGGACCCGGTGAAGATCGGCTTCCTCGTCAAGCAGCCCGAGGAACCGTGGTTCCAGGACGAGTGGAAGTTCGCCGAAATGGCCGCCAAGGCCAAGGGCTTCACGCTGGTGAAGATCGGCGCGCCCTCGGGCGAGAAGGTGATGAGCGCGATCGACAACCTCTCGGCGCAGCAGGCGCAGGGCTTCATCATCTGCACGCCCGACGTCAAGCTCGGGCCGGGCATCGTCGCCAAGGCCAAGTCGCACAACCTGAAGATGATGACGGTCGACGACCGTCTGGTGGACGGCAGCGGCAAGCCGATCGAGTCGGTGCCGCACATGGGCATCTCGGCCTACAACATCGGCAAGCAGGTCGGCGACGGCCTGGCCGCCGAGATCAAGAAGCGCGGCTGGAACATGGCCGAGGTCGGCGCGATCGACATCACCTACGAGCAGCTGCCGACCGCGCACGATCGCACCAGCGGCGCGACCGACGCGCTGGTGGCGGCCGGTTTCCCGAAGGCCAACGTGATCGCGGCGCCGCAAGCCAAGACCGATACCGAGAACGCCTTCAACGCGGCCAACATCGCGCTGACCAAGAACCCGCAGTTCAAGCACTGGGTGGCCTATGGCCTCAACGACGAGGCGGTGCTGGGCGCCGTGCGCGCCGCCGAGGGCCGCGGCTTCAAGGCCGACAACATGATCGGCATCGGCATCGGCGGTTCGGACTCGGCGCTCAGCGAGTTCAAGAAGCCGCAGCCGACCGGCTTCTACGGCACCGTGATCATCAGCCCGAAGCGCCACGGCGAGGAAACCTCGGACCTGATGTACGCGTGGATCACGCAGGGCAAGATGCCGCCGCTCTTGACGCTGACCACCGGCATGCTGGCCACGCGCGCGAACGTCGGCATGGTGCGCACCGAGATGGGCCTGGCCTCGAAGTAAGCGCGATTCACGCGTGATTCAAGCGCGATTCGCGTAGTGGCTTGAAGTGAAAGCGGGCCGTCGCGTGCTGCGGCGGCCCGGCAACGAAGTGGAGGCGAAGTTGGCTGCGGTTCTGCGTTTCGACAATATCGGCAAGGTCTTCCCCGGCGTGCGGGCACTCGACGGCATCTCGTTCGACGTGCACGGCGGGCAGGTCCATGGCCTCATGGGCGAGAACGGCGCGGGCAAGTCCACGCTGCTGAAGATTCTCGGCGGCGAGTACCAGCCCGATTCGGGCAGCGTGCTGGTGGACGGCCAGCCGGTGCGCTTCACGAGCGCGGCGGCCTCGATCGGCGCCGGCATCGCGGTGATCCACCAGGAGCTGCAATACGTGCCCGACCTGACGGTGGCCGAGAACCTGCTGCTCGGCCGCCTGCCGAACGCGCTCGGCTGGGTGCGCAAGGGCGATGCGCGCCGCCACGTGCGCGAGCGCCTGCAGGCGATGGGCGTCGATCTCGATCCGCAGGCCAAGCTGCGCAAGCTGTCGATCGCGCAGCGCCAGATGGTCGAGATCTGCAAGGCGCTGATGCGCAACGCGCGCGTGATCGCGCTCGACGAGCCGACCAGCTCGCTCTCGCATCGCGAGACCGAGGTGCTGTTCAAGCTGGTCGAGGACCTGCGCGCCGAGGGCCGCGCGCTGATCTACATCTCGCACCGCATGGACGAGATCTACCGGCTCTGCGACGCCTGCACGATCTTCCGCGACGGCCGCCGGATCGCCTCGCACGCGGTGCTGGCCGAGGTGCCGCGCGAGCAGCTGGTGAGCCAGATGGTCGGCCGCGAGATCAACGACATCTATCACTACCGGCCGCGGCCGCTCGGCCAGACGCGGCTCGAGGTCAAGGCGCTGGCCGGCGACGCGCTCAAGGCGCCGGCCGATTTCTCGGTGCGCGCGGGCGAGATCGTCGGTTTCTTCGGCCTGGTCGGCGCGGGGCGCAGCGAGCTGATGCGCGTGATCTACGGCGCCGATCGCAAGCGCGGCGGCGCGCTGGTGCTCGACGGCAAGCCGATCGAGATCCGCCGCACCGGCGACGCGATCCGCCACGGCATCGTGCTGTGCCCGGAGGACCGCAAGGAGGAGGGCATCGTCGCGATGGCGACGGTCGCCGAGAACATCAACATCAGCTGCCGCCGCCATTCGCTGCGCGCCGGCATGTTCCTGAACGGACGCAAGGAAGCCGAGACGGCCGAGCGCTTCATCAAGCTGCTCAAGATCAAGACGCCGAGCCGCCGGCAGAAGATCCGCTTCCTGTCGGGCGGCAACCAGCAGAAGGCGATCCTGTCGCGCTGGCTGGCCGAGCCCGACCTGAAGGTGGTGATCCTCGACGAGCCGACGCGCGGCATCGACGTGGGCGCCAAGAACGAGATCTACCAGGTGATCTACGAGCTGGCCGAGCGCGGCTGCGCGATCGTGATGGTGTCCTCGGAGCTGCCCGAGGTGCTCGGCGTGTCCGATCGCATCGTGGTGATGCGCGAGGGCAGGATCGCCGGCGAGGTCACGCGCGAGGGGGCGAACGAACAGGTGGTGCTGAATCTGGCGCTGCCGCAGGGGCCGGCCGAGCAGGCCGCTTGACGCGGCGCGCTCACGGACGAAACGAGTTAGGGAGACGGCGCGGCGATTCCGCGCCCATGCAGGGAGCGACACGATGCAAGCCAGGGAAAATCTCACGCAGGCAGCCGCCAAGACCGCGGCCGAGGCCTTGATTCCGCAGAAGAACGACAAGCAGAAGTGGTGGCAGCAGGTCACCGACTACAGCCTGATCGTGATCTTCGCGGTGATGTTCGTCACCATGTCCGTGACGGTCGATCATTTCTTCTCGATCGACAACATGCTGGGCCTCGCGCTGTCGATCTCGCAGATCGGCATGGTGGCCTGCACCATGATGTTCTGCCTCGCCTCGCGCGACTTCGATCTCTCGATCGGCTCGACGGTGGCCTTCTCGGGCGTGCTGTGCGCGATGGTGCTCAACGCCACCGACAACACCTTCATCGCCATCGTCGCGGCGATCGCCGCCGGTGCCGCGATCGGCTTCGTGAACGGCGCGGTGATCGCCTACCTGCGCATCAACGCGCTGATCACCACCCTGGCCACCATGGAGATCGTGCGCGGCCTGGGCTTCATCGTCTCGCACGGGCAGGCGGTGGGCGTGTCCTCGGATACCTTCATCGCGCTGGGGGGCTTGAGCCTGTTCGGCGTGTCGCTGCCGATCTGGGTCACCCTGCTGTGCTTCATCGTGTTCGGCGTGATGCTCAACCAGACCGTCTACGGCCGCAACACGCTGGCCATCGGCGGCAACCCGGAAGCCTCGCGGCTGGCCGGGATCAACGTCGAGCGCACGCGCGTGTGGATCTTCCTGGTGCAGGGCGCGGTCACCGCGCTGGCCGGCGTGATCCTCGCCTCGCGCATCACCTCGGGCCAGCCGAACGCGGCCGAGGGCTTCGAGCTGAACGTGATCTCGGCCTGCGTGCTGGGCGGCGTGTCCCTGCTCGGCGGGCGCGCCACCATCTCGGGCGTGGTGATCGGCGTGCTGATCATGGGCACGGTCGAGAACGTCATGAACCTGCTCAACATCGACGCGTTCTACCAGTACCTGGTGCGCGGCGCGATCCTGCTGGCGGCGGTGCTGCTCGACCAGTTGAAGAACCGCGGTTCGCGCGACTGACGCGGCGGAGGACAGGCAGATGAATCAAGCGATCACGGCCGATGCCGCGCAAGGCGCGCGCTACCCGAGCCTGACCGACCGCGCGGTGCTGATCACGGGCGGCGCCACCGGCATCGGCGCGGCCTTCGTCGAGCACTTCGCGGCGCAGGGCGCGCGGGTGGGTTTTCTCGACCTCGACGCCGAGGCCGGCGCGGCACTGGCCGAACGCCTCACGGAGTCGCGCCACGCGCCGGTGTTCGTGGCGGCCGACATCACCGATATCGACGCGCTGCGGCGCGCGATCGTCGAGCTGCGCGCGCGCACCGGCCCGATCGCGGTGCTGCTCAACAACGCGGCCAACGACAAGCGCCACAGCATCGAGGAAGTCACGCCCGAGTCGTTCGACGCGGCGATCGCGGTCAACCTGCGGCACCAGTTCTTCGCCGCGCAGGCCGTGATCGAGGACATGAAGTCGCTCGGCGGCGGCTCGATCATCAATCTCGGCTCGATCAGCTGGATGCTCAAGAACGGCGGTTATCCCGTCTACGCCACCTCGAAGGCCGCGATCCAGGGGCTCACGCGCACCCTGGCGCGCGACCTCGGCCCGTTCGGGATCCGCGTCAATGCGCTGGTGCCGGGCTGGGTGATGACCGACAAGCAGCGCCGGCTGTGGCTCGACGATGCGGGCCGCGCGGCGATCAAGGCCGGGCAGTGCATCGATGCCGAGCTGCTGCCCGACGACCTGGCGCGCACGGCGCTGTTTCTCGCCGCCGACGACAGTCGTATGATGACGGCCCAGGACGTCGTCGTCGACGGCGGCTGGGCCTGATCCGGCACCCGCATTGCCGCGCGCGACGCGCACAGGAGCAACGACCATGACGAGCTCGACACTGGGCAGTTCTTCCTCGCCGGCCGCCGCGCGCACGCGGCGTGCGCGCCTGGCGGCCGCCGCGCAGCCGGTCAGCCCCGGCCCGCAGACCGCGAGCATCGCGCAAGGCGTGCTGGCGGCGGCCGACGCGGCCGTCACGCTGGCCAGCCCGGAATTGCGGCTCGACGTGGTGCCGCACCTGGGCGGCGGCATCGCGCGCTTCGACTGGCGCGGCGACGGCGCCACCACGCCGATCTTCCGCGGCTGCGAGCACGTCGAGGCGGGCACCGACCCGAACGCGCTCGGCTGCTACCCGCTGCTGCCTTATTCGAACCGGATCGGCGCGGGCGCCTTCGATTGCGAGGGGCGCCGCGTGGAGGTGCCGCGCAACCGCAGCGGCGAGCCGCTGCCGATCCACGGCGACGGCTGGCTCGCGCGCTGGCAGATCGACGATCTCTCGGCCACCGAGCTGCAACTGTCGCTGGACCGCCGCCAGGGCAGCCCCTATGCCTATCGCGCCACCCAGTCCTACGCGCTGGACGGCGCCAGCCTGACGATCGCGCTGGCGATCGAGAACTGCGGGCCCGAACGGCTGCCGTTCGGGCTCGGCGTGCATCCCTTCATCGTGCGCGACGAGCGCACCGAGCTGGCGGCGGCCGCCAACGGGCTGTGGCTGTCCGGCCCCGACTGGCTGCCGCGCCGCCATGTGAACGTGCCGCCGGCCTGGCAGTTCGGCATCGCCTATCCGCTGCCCTCGACCCTGGTCAACCATGCCTTCACGGGCTGGGGCGGGCGCGCCACGGTGGCCTGGCCCACGCGCGGCCTGAGCATGGCGATCGAGTCGGATGCCGACTGCTACGTGCTCTACACGCCGCCGGGCGAGCGCTTCTTCTGCTTCGAGCCGGTCGATCACCCGATCAACGCGGTGAACCTGCCGGGCGGCGCCGACGCGCACGGCATGACCCTGCTCGGGCCCGGCGAGCGCCTGACGCGGCGCTTCCGCTTCACGGTGGAGCGCGCCGATCCGCGCGCGGGCGCGCCCAAGGCGGCGGAACCGGGCGCAGAAAAAACGGCTGGAAAAGCGGCCGAAACCCGCTGAAACGGCGGCACGCGCCAGAGGCAAGCGGGCGCTGCGGGTAAAATACGCGCCATTCCTCAAACGACCCGCCGCGAAACATGTCCGCTCCGCTGACCTTCATCGATACGCTGCGCGCCGCCTGGCAGCGCACGAATTCCCTGCTCTGCGTCGGTCTCGATCCCGAACCGACGCGCTTTCCCGCCCAGTTCGCGAACCGCCCCGAGGCGATCTTCGATTTCTGCCGCGAGATCGTCGACGCGACCGCGCCCTACGCGAGCGCCTTCAAGCCGCAGATCGCCTACTTCGCCGCGCATCGCGCCGAGGACCAGCTCGAACGGCTGATCGCCCACGTCCACCTGCAGCACCCGGGCCTGCCCGTGATCCTCGACGCCAAGCGCGGCGACATCGGCAGCACCGCCGAGCAATACGCGCGCGAGGCCTTCGAGCGCTACCGGGCCGACGCCGTGACGGTCAATCCCTACATGGGCTACGACTCGATCGAGCCCTACCTGGCCTACGAGGACAAGGGCGTGGTGGTGCTGTGCCGGACCTCGAACCCGGGCGGCTCGGACCTGCAGTTCCTCGAGACCGGCGGTCGCCCGCTCTACCAGGTAGTGGCCGAGCTGGCCGCCACGCGCTGGAACGCGAAGACCGGCCAGCTCTCGCTGGTGGTCGGCGCGACCTTCCCGAAGGAGATCGAGATCGTGCGCGGCATCGTCGGCGAGATGCCGCTGCTGATTCCCGGCATCGGCGCGCAAGGCGGCGACGTGCAGGCGACGGTGGCCGCCGGCCGCACGGCCGACGGCGGCGGCATGATGATCAACTCCTCGCGCGCGATCCTCTACGCGAGCAAGGACGAGGACTTCGCCGAGGCCGCCGGGCGCGTCGCGCAGACCACGCGCGACACCATCAACGCGCATCGTTGAGCGATGCGCCGGCCGGCAGACGCGCCGGCCACGCAGACAGCAAAAAGCGCCCCGCGGGGCGCTTTTTTCATGGGCTTGACCGGGCTGCGAGGCGGCTTCAACGCTCGCGCTCGTCGAGCAGCTTGAGCAGGCCGCGCAGCGCGTGCGTGGCGGCCTGCACGCGGATCTGTTCGCGATCGCCGCGGAACACCAGGGTCTCGACCTCGGTATGCAGGCGGTTGCTCCAGCCGAACGAGACGGTGCCGACCGGCTTGAGTTCCGAGCCGCCGCCCGGCCCGGCGATGCCGGTCACCGACAGCGCGACCTGGGCGCGGCTGTTGCGCAGCGCGCCTTCGGCCATCGCGCGCGCGACCGGCTCGCTGACCGCGCCGTGCCGCTCGATCAGCTCGGGCGGCACGCCGATCATCTCGCTCTTGGCCTGGTTCGAGTAGGTCACGAAGCCGCGCTCGAACCAGCCGCTGCTGCCGGAGATGTCGGTGATCGCGGTCGCGATCATGCCGCCGGTGCAGGACTCGGCGGTGGCGAGCATCAGGTGTTCGTCGCGCAGCTTGTTGCCGGCGCGGATCGCGAGCTGGTGGACGACGGAATCGGTCGGCATGCGTAGTGGTATCCGGGAAAATCAGCCAGGGGTGGAAAACACCGCGTGCCAGGTCGCGATCGCGAGCAGGGTGAGGAACGCGGCGACCAGGTCGTCGATCATGATGCCAAAGCCAGCTTTCAAACGGTGATCGAAGCGGGGGTCGAAGCGGCGGTCAAAGCGACGCATCGGCGGCGGCCTGAGCCGCAGCACCAGGCGCAGCAGCACGAAGGCGGTGAGTTGCTGGCCGAAGCTGGCCGGCGTGACCAGCAGCATCACGATCCAGGTGGCGAGGATCTGGTCCCAGACGATCGCGCGCGGCCGCCCGCCGCCGAGCGCGCGGGCCGTGTGGTGCGTGGCGACCAGGCCGAGCGCGAAGCCGGCGGCGATCAGCACGAGCCAGCCGGCCGGGCTCAGGTGCGGCGCCAGCGCGACGAAGCTGAGCCAGCCGAACAGCGAACCGACCAGGCCGGGCGCGAACGGCGCGAGGCCGGTGCCGAAACCGAGCGAGACCAGGTGCAGCGGATGCGAGCGCATGAAGGGCGCGCTGGCGCGGCGCGGGGCAGGCCGCGCCTCGTCGTGGATGTCGCGAATCTCGTGGATGTCGTGGACGTCCCGCACCTCGTGGATCTCGTGCAGGGCGGGGCCGTCGTCGGGGGCGGGGGCGTGATCCGGCTGGCGAGCGCGACCGCGAGTCTGGCGCGAATCCGGCGCCGCGTTCGATTCGTCGGCCCCGAGCACCGGCGGCGGCTCGGATGCGGCGGGGATCAGCGGCAGGGCGGCGGGGCGGCCGGCAGCCTCAATGCGTGCAATGCGGCGGGTGCAGACGTAGCGCGAGCCGCCACGAGGACGGCTCGTCGGAGGTGGCGGCGCCATCCTTGGCGCGCTGGCGCCGCTGGTCGATCCAGGCGAAAC
>NZ_VWWC01000193.1:0-12675 GCF_011753175.1 Burkholderia sp. Cy-637
TCCGGGCTCGACCGTCACGCTCGCCTGCGACGCGCTGCACTCGGCCGACAGCGTCGGCTTCGAGCTGGCCTTCGTCGCCGAGCCGAACGCGATCGTCGACGCCTCGCTGCCGCACGCGCTCGATCCCGGCGCGCGCCGCGAGGCCCTGCTGGAGCGCGACGGCCGGCGCCCGCCCTGGGCGATCGCGCTGTGCCAGCGCGTGGCGCTCGCCCACGGCGGCAGCTTCACGGCACCGGAACTCGCCGCCGGCAGCGCTGCACGCAGCACCCTGACGCTGCCGCGCAAGGCCAGCGCATGAGCTTTTTTCCGGCGCACGAACTTTACGTGCGCCTTTCCGCCTCTATACTGACGCTTCCTTTATTCCCGGAGTCGTTTCGTTGATACAGATCATCGCGCTGATCGGCGCGTTGTTGCTGGTGGCCCTGAACGGGTTCTTCGTGGCCGCCGAATTCGGTCTCGTCAAGCTGCGCGCCACGCGCGTCAAGACGCTGGCCCGTCAGCACGGCCTACGCGGCCGCATCCTGCGCATCGTCCATGCGCGCCTCGACGCCTACCTGTCCGCCTGCCAGCTCGGCATCACGCTGGCCTCGCTCGGCCTCGGCTGGATCGGCGAGCCCGCCTTCGCCGAGATCCTCTCGCCGCTGCTCGACGCGCTGGGCATCGAATCGCCGCAACTGGTGCACGCGATCTCGCTGGTGTTCGCGTTCTCGGTGATCTCCTTCCTGCACATCGTGGTGGGCGAGCTCGCGCCGAAATCGATGGCGATCCGCCAGCCCGAGCAGGTCGGCCTGTGGCTGGCGCTGCCGCTCTATGCCTTCTACTGGATGATGTACCCGGCGATCTGGGTGCTGAACAGCAGCGCCAACGCGGTGCTGCGCATCGTCGGCCTGTCCGCCGAGCACGGCGGCGACTCGCATTATTCGACCGACGAGCTGAAGCTGATCCTGCGCAGCCGCCGCAACGCGGCCGGCGCCAAGGCGCCGGTGGCCACCTACAGCAACGACGAGTGGAACACGCTGGCGCATTCGCTCGACTTCTCCTCGATGACGGTATCGGACCTGATGCGCCCGGCCAACGAGATGATCGGCCTGCGCCGCGACCTGCCGCTGCCCGACAACATGGAGGTGGTGGCGCGCCATCGCTTCAGCCGCTACCCGCTGTTTACCGACGCCTCGCGCGAGCAGGTGACGGGCCTGATCCACCTGAAGGACCTGCTGCTGGCGCGCCATGCCGGCGCCGCGCTGGAGGACCTGTCCGACTACGTGCGCCCGGTCCAGTACGTGCGGCCCGACACGCCCGCGCTCGAGCTGTTCCGGCGCTTCCGCAAGGGCGCGCCGCACTTCGCGCTGGTCGGCAACAAGCACGAGAAGCCGATCGGCTTCCTCACGCTCGACAACCTGCTCGGCGCGCTGGTCGGCCAGATCCACGACGAGTTCCGCCAGGGCGACGCCGACTGGGCGCGCCTGGACGACGGCACGCTGATGGGCAAGGGCAGCCTGCCGGTGGTGTCGCTCGAGCAGGCGCTGGGCATCGACATCGACGAGGGCCGCGCCGAATCGGTCGGCGGCCTGGTGATCCAGGCGCTCAGCGACCTGCCGACCGAGGGCCAGCGCGTGTCCTTCGACAGCTTCGACGTGGTCGTGAAGAAGATGAACGGGCCGCGCATCGTGCTGGTGCGCGTCTACCCGAAGGCGCTGAAGGAAGCCGACGAGTAAGCCGACGAGTAAGCGCGACGGCGGCGGCACCCTCCCTCGCCGCCGTTCTCTCTCCCCAAAACAAAAACGCCCGCGCGCGACGGCCCCGAGGCCATCGCGCGCGGGCCGGCTTGCGCCCTTTTCCGCCGCCGTCACGCGCCGGATCGGCGCGCCGCCTCAGGCGCGCTCGTGCCGCATGTCGGAGGCGATCCAGTCGAGCACCGAGGCGTGCTTCGGCTGCCAGCCGAGCAGGCGCCTGGCGCGTTCGCCGCGCACCCGGCTGTTCGAGCCCAGGCCGTAGTTCGCCATCTCGTAGCCCCATTCCGCCTCGGCGTCCTTCAGCGGCCAGTCCTGCGCCGCGCCCAGGCCCATCGCCCGGGCGATCGCGGCCGACATGTCGCGGAATGCCGCCTCGCCGTTCTCGACGAAGTAGAAGGTGCCTTCGGCCGGCGTGCGTTGCAACGCGAGCCGATAGACCTCGACCACGTCGTCGATATGCACGTTCGACCAGATGTTGCGGCCCGGGCCGACGTGGCGCACCACGCCGCTCTTGCGCGCCTGGCGGATCAGGCGCGGCAGTTGCACGCTCTCGCGCGGCAGGCCCAGGCCATGGCCGTAGATCAGCGTATTGCACAGCACGGCGGGACGAATGCCTTGCCGCGAGGCGCCCAGCACGAGATTGTCGATCGCCACGCGCGCGGCCTTGTCGGCGGTCGGCTCGGGCAGCTTGTCCTCGTAGTAGATCGTCTCGCTGCCCTCGCCGCCCGAGGCGTCGCCGACGATGCTCGAGCCGCTGGTATGCAGCAGCACCTTGCCCGAACCGCTCAGCCCTTCGATCAGCGCCTCGACCGCGCCGCGATGGTCGCTATCGGCCGCGTTGATCACCGCATCGGCCGCCTGGGCCTCGCGCACCAGCAACGCGCGATCGTCGAGCGAACCGAGCCGCGGCTCGACGCCGATCGCGCGCAGTTCCTCGGCCTGCTCCTCGCGGCGCACCAGCCCGACCACCTGGTGCCCGTCGCCGGCCAGTCCAGCGGCGATCGAGCCGCCGATGAAACCACCCGCGCCCGTGATGAAAATCTTCATGTCGCACTCCTTGTATCGATTCGTGAATGCAGCCAGTGTGAGCGCGATCGGGCCTCGCAAAAACCGTGTTAGGCTCAAGTCATTCTTGAATCAGGATCAAAAATGAAGACCTCGACCGAGGAATTGCAGACCTTCGTCGCGATCATCGACAGCGGCTCGATCACCGCCGCCGCCGAGCAGCTCGGCCAGACCGTGTCGGGCGTGAGCCGTGCGCTGAACCGGCTGGAGCGCAAGCTCGGCGTCACGCTGCTGCGCCGGACCACGCGCAGCTCGCAGTTGACCGACGAGGGCGAGTTGCTGCTCACGCGCGCGCGCGACATCCTGCAATCGGTGGAAGAGGCCGAGACCGCCGTGTCGCTGGGCCGCGTGAAGCCGGCCGGGCGGCTGCGCGTGGACGCCGCCACGCCCTTCATGCTGCACGCGATCGTGCCGAACCTGCCCGCCTTCACCGCACGCTATCCCGACATCCAGCTCGAACTGACCAACAACGAACGTTTCGTCGACCTGATCGAGCAGCGCATCGACATCGCGATCCGGATCGGCACGCTGCCCGATTCGACGCTGCATGCGCGAGCGCTCGGCGCCTGCCCGCTGCACATCCTGGCCAGCCCCGCCTACCTGGCCGAGCACGGCACGCCGCGCAGCGTCGCCGACCTGAAGCGGCACAAGCTGCTCGGCTTCAGCGACATCGAGACCCTCAACCGCTGGCCGCTGCGCCGGCGCGGCGCGGGCGGCCAGCCCGACGGCGAGGGCGTCGTCATCGAGCCGGCCCATACCGCCTCGAGCGGCGAGACGCTGCGCCATCTCGCGCTCGGCGGGCTCGGCATCGTCTGCCTGTCCGATTTCATGACCGCCGCCGATATCGCGGCGGGGCGCCTGGTCCCGCTGCTCGGCGAGCTGATGAGCGACTATCGGCAGCCGATCAATGCCGTCTACTATCGCCACGCCGCGCTGACCGGGCGCGTGCAGGGCTTCCTCGATTTCCTGAGCCAGCATGTCAAGCTCTGAGGCCGCGGCGCGTCCCGCGCTGCCGGCCGTCTACCTGATCACGCCGGAGCCCGCATCCGCCACGACGGATGCGCTCGATGCGTTCGCGGCGCGACTCGAAGCAGCCTTCGCGAACGGCATCGCGCTGCTGCAATTGCGCGTGAAAAGCCTCGATGCAAAAACCTATGCCGCGCTGGCCGCGCGCGTGATCGAGCTCGCGCATGCAGCAAGCGCGCGCGTGATCTGCAACGGCGCGATCACGCCGGCCGCCGCGCTCGCGCTCGGCGCCGACGGCGTGCATTTGAGCGAGGCCTCGCTATTCGCCGCCTCGTCGAGACCGGTGGCGCGCGAGGTGCTGTTATCGGCGGCCTGCCACGATGCGGCGTCCCTGCGGCAGGCCCGACGGATCGGCGCGGATCTCGTCACGCTCTCGCCGGTCAAACCGACCCTCACCCATCCCGGCGCGCCGGCGCTCGGCTGGCACGGCTTCGCGCAATGCATCGCGCAGGCAGGGCCCGCCATCGAATCCGCGGCGCTGCCGCCAGCGCGCCCCGCCGTCTACGCGCTCGGCGGCATGACATGCGAGGACCTGCCGGAGGCGCGCGCCCACGGCGCGCATGGCGTCGCCGGCATCCGCGGTTTCGGGGTGTTCTGAGAGAGGGAATGCGCGCGGCGCCGCCGACCCGGCAACACCGCGCGACAGGGAGAAACGCCGCTCAGGCGTTGAACGCCGCGGCACCCTCGCGAGGATAGAAGCGCGCGTCATGCGAGAGCGCATAACGATTGACGTCGCCCGTCACCCAGGCGACCAGCGCATAAGGCGGCAACTCGCCGAACAGCACGCGATCGCGTGCCCGCGCCGGCGTCTCGAACACGATGGTGCCCTTGGGCGCATGCGCGAGCGACAGCGGATCGGGCGACAGGTTCAGCGCGAGACTGAGCAGCTCGCCGTCGCCGAGCCGCCAGACCGCCAGCAGCGCATCGGCCTCGACGCCATCGGCCAGCCGCAGCAGCTCGGCCGATTGCGGCCGCGAATCGAGCAGGCGCGGCGCGATCAGCTTGGCGCGCACCGCCAGCGCCGATTGCACGAAACGCTCGCTGGCCGCATCGGGCGCGGCCTCGGCGAACACCAGCGGGATCTGCGGCGTCAGCAGCGACAGCGCGAGCGCCGCCAGCCCCGCCTCGCGCGTGGCGGCCGTCGGCCGGCACGCGCCGTCGGACAACACCAGCGAGGTGATCGGCAGCGTGATGTCGTTGCCGCCGCGTTCGTCGCCGACGCGCTGGTAGGCCGAGCCGCCCGCCGTCAGCGCGCGGGCCAGCGTGTGAATGGTCTGGCGCGTCGAGATCGCCTCGCGATACGGATGCGCGGCACGCCCGGTCAGGCGATGCAGCGCGCGCTCGCCGCATTCGTTCCATTGCGCGTCGAAATGCGTCTCGGCCAGGTGCGAGGGATGGCGCTCGCTGCCGAGCACGAAGTGCACGAGGCGATCGGACGAGACGGCCCCGCGCACGCGATCGGCGATCTCGCGCAGGCCCGCGGTGCCGATCCGGTCCGCCTCGCGCAGGCGCAGCCCGTCGCAGCGATATTCCTCGATCCAGTAGAGCGCGTTGTCGCAAAAGAAATCGCAGACCTCGGGATGCTCCAGCGCGAGCGGCGCCTGCTGGGGATCGTCGCGCAGCTGGAAGAACGGCACCGCGTAGCGACGCAAGGCTTCGTTGCCGGTGCCGAAGCGCGCGTAGTCGAGATCGAGCAGCACCGCGAGGCCCAGGCCATGCGCCGCGTCGATCAGCGCCTTGAGCGCGTTCGGGCCGCCGTAGGCGGCCACCGGCGCGAACGGCAGGCTGTCGTGGGTGGTATCGGGCGAGGCCAGCAACTCGATGGCGGTCACGCCGAGCCGGGCGAGCTGCGGCAGGCGCTGGCGCACGGCATCGTAGCCGCCGAGCGCGCCGGGACGGATCGCATACAGCGCGATCTCCTCCCAGGGCCGGCCGCGCCAGAAGGTGTTGCGCCACTCGAAGGCGCGCGGATCGATCACCTCGCTCGCGCCGCCGACGCCCTCGGGCTGCGAGCGCGAGGCGGGATCGGGAATCAGCAGCGTGTCGTCGAGCCGGTAGCGGTAGCGCGCGCCGGGGCCGCATTCGGCGAAGGTCTCGAACCAGCCGTTGCCGGCCGGCGCCATCTCGATGGCGGGTTCCGCCGCGCCGTCGATGCCGAATTCGAGGCGCACCTCGGCGCTGGCGGGCGCCCACAGGCGGAAGTGGGTACGAAGCGTGGCGGCGGAGGCGCTGCAGGGTTGGGCGCCGAACGGCAGGCAATGCGTGTAGCGGTGTGCGTAAGGATCGTGCGGACAGTCGGACATGTGATGCGCTCCTTTAGGGAGGCATGGCCGGCACTGCAAGCGACGTGCCGGGCAGCGGGAGCAAGCAGTATGCGCCGAATCGCAAGCGCGTGCGAGTGTCGGACACCGCTTTTAAATGCGTCTTGACCCTTGCGCTCGCCGCGCGACGCGGCACGGAATTCGCTACCGCACCGCGCGCATGCACCACCGCGCGACGGCGGTGCGCGGCGCACCTTCCGCATGCGCCGGCCGCCTCGCGTGCCGCCCGACGGTGCACGCGATTCGACAGGAACCCGAAACGATCGAGGCCCGCGTTCAGCTTGCGGCGGCACCTGCCGCATCGGCTTGCATCAACTGGAACACGTTGCCTTCCGGATCCGTGCCGTCGCAAAGCCGATAGGGAAAACCGTCGTAGCGCTTGATGCCGCGCATCGGCACGCCGGCCTGCAGCAGCCTGTCGTGCAAGGCCTCGATGCCCGCTTCGACCTGGAACACGAATTTCGCGTTGGAACCCGTTCCCGAACGCGCCGCGCCTTCCCCGGGCGGGCTCCGATACGCCTCGCCGACATGATGCAGGGCGAGCTCGATACCGCCCGCGTCGAGCACCACCCACTCCCCTTCGATCTCCTCGCGCAGCGGCAGCGTGAAATACGTTTGGTAGAAACACTTCAACTGGCGCACGTCGTGCGTGTATAGAATCACCCGGGTCATCGGAATCGGCATCGGCAAGGTCTCTCTCGTCTGGATCTGGAACGCGGGCCGTCACCCGCCCGCCTGCGCGAGCATAACCCGGCCGGCCCCGTTCCGGTCCGCTCGCCCGTCGCCATCGCGAGCGGCACGCCCTGCGTGCGAGGCGCCCCCCATCCCACAGGCTCATGCTGATCGTCCACCACCTGAACAACTCGCGCTCGCAGCGCGTGCTCTGGCTGCTTGAAGAACTCGGCGTTCCCTACGAGCTCAAGCGCTACCAGCGCGACCCCAAGACCATGCTCGCGCCGCCCGAGCTGCGCGCCGTGCATCCGCTGGGCAAGTCGCCGGTGCTCACCGACGAGGGTTTCACGCTGGCCGAATCGGGCGCGATCATCGAGTACCTGGTCGAGCGCTACGGCGAGGGCCGTTTCGCGCCGCCGCCGGGCACGCCGCAGCGGCTGCGCTATACCTACTGGCTGCACTACGCGGAAGGCTCGGCGATGCCGCCGCTGCTGCTCAAGCTGGTGGCGCTGCGCATCGCGCAGGCGCCGATGCCGTTCTTCGCCAGGCCGATCGCGCGCAAGATCTCGTCGACCCTGCAATCGAGCTTCGTCGATCCGCAGTTGAAACTCCATCTCGGCTACGTCGACGCGGCGCTGCGCGAGACCGGCTGGTTCGTCGGCGACAGCTTCAGCGCCGCCGACGTGCAGATGAGCTTTCCGCTGGAAGCGGCCGCCTCGCGCGCCGACACGCTCGCGCAACTGCCGGCGATCCGCGCCTTCCTGGAGCGCATCCACGCGCGGCCCGCCTACCAGCGCGCGCTGGAACGCGGCGGCCCCTACGCGATGGTCGGCTGAGGCACGGCGATACCGGGCGCGGAGCGGGCATGCACCGCGCCTAGCCCAGCAGCCCGGCCGCCACGTTGATCGACAGGCCCAGCACCGCCATGTTGAAGTAGAACGAGAGGATCGACTGCGCGAGGCCCGCGCGCCGGATCGAGCGATTGTTCAGCATCACGTCCGAGGTCTGCGAGGCGACCGCGATGGTGAACGAGAAGTAGAGGAAGTCCCAGTAATCGGGCTCGAGCTCGCGATCGGGAAACTGCAGCGCGCGCGACTTGGGCGGCGACTGGTAATAGAGCCGCGCGTAATGCAGGGTGAAGATGGTCGGGATCAGGAACCAGGCGCCGAACAGCGTCGCGCCCGTCACCGCGTAGTGCTCGATGCCGGCGCGCAGGCCCACGCTCTTGGCGCTGGCCAGCTCCACCGCGATCGCGGCCACGCTGGCCACCGTCGCCAGGCAGATGATGGTCAGCACGGTGGTGGCGCTCTCGTCCTCGCGCATCGCGATCTCGCGCACCTTGTCGTGATGCGCGCGCGTCATCTGCCACCACATCAGCGCGAGATAGAACCACACCGTCACGTCCCAGCCGATCAGCACGCGCGCGAAACGGCTGTGCACGGCCGGCAGCAGGGCCGCGGCCACCATTCCCACCAGCAGCGCGACCCACATGCGCGGACGATTGCGAAACAGCATCGGCAGACTCGACATCGGTATCTCCGGAGAACGCGGGAACAAGCGGGAACAAGCGGAAATAAGCGGCCGGCCTCAGCCGACCTGGTTCAGCTCGAACACCACGTCGACGGCCGAGCCGTTCCAGTTGTATTCGAGGTAGGCGGCGTGATGGCAGTCGCGCAGCAAGGTGGTGCGGAACGCGGCCAGGCACTCGCCGCCGCGATCGCGTACCGAGGGATAGGCCAGGCCCGCGAAACCGGCGCCGCGCACCATGCGCCCGAAGGCCTGCCCCGCCGAATAGTCGAGCGCGTCGAGCAGGGCCGGGTCGCGCTCGGGCCAGGCGCGGATGTCGGCCACTTCGCCCTGCGCGGCCACGGTATAGAGCCGCATCTGCTGGCGCATCGGCTTCTCGCGCGTGGCGGCCAGGAACAGGCCGGTGTGATGACGCGTCTCGGCGATCGCGGTGGCGCGCGAGCGCGCGCAGTAGAACACGCCGTAGCTGCCGTCGGAGAAACGGCTGCCCTGCGGATTCAGGTGCGTGAAGGCCGCCATGATCGGCCCGTAGCCGGGGCCGTAGCGGCGCTCCGCCGGCGGCACCAGTTCGAGTTGGCCGACCTCGGCGCGCACCCGGTCGTTGGTCATCGCCTCGAGCGCGTAGAGCGCGTCGAAATCCTCGGGCGAGGCCACCCGGTCGAACAGGTTGATGGCGGGAAAGCGGGTGGGAATCACCCGGTAGGCGGGCGCCCAGTCGAGCGTGGTGACGGGCCAGCGGGTCGAGCGATCGGCCGCGCTCACGCCCAGCCCCCCCGCACCGCGTCGAGATACTGACGCACCGCCACCAGGTCGCTGACGTTGCCGGCCAGCATGCGGTCCAGCGCGCGGCCGCCGTTGAAGGGCGCGGCGCTGTTGCTGCGCTTGAGCCAGCCGTCGGCCGCCTCGGGCGGCAGCAGGATCTGCAGCGCCTTGTAGATGCCGAGCATCAGCGACAGGCGCTCCAGCGTGTCGCGCGGCAGGCGCGCCGCCTGCGGCGCGTTCTTCCATTTGAAGAAGGTCGAGCGGCCCGGCGAGCCGAGCAGGACGATCTGCTGCTCGGTCGACAGGTCCCAGTCGCGCGCGATGTTGAAGAACGCACGCAGGCCGGCGGCGGACATCTGCGCCGGAGTCGCTTCGGGCACCGGATGCGAATCCGGTAGCGGGGTCGGTGCGGGTCGAGACATGGCCGTTAGTCTCAAAGTGAATTGACTAACAAGATTAGTCCATTCCCGGATGATTGCAAGGGCCCGATGATCGGAAGTTGCGGTCATGGCGGCGGGGACAGCCGCCGATCGGTCGCCGGCGCGGCCCGGCAGGCCCCTCCGGCGGTACCGCTGCCGCGCTGGCCTGGCGCGAACGCCGCGCCGATCGGCTCGGCGTTCGCAGCAAAAAGTCAGAGGAATCGCCCTCGAAAGATGCGGCGGCGCGCGGTCATCACGCCATCGCGGCGTCATCGGGCCGCGCAAAAAAAGCGGCGACGCATCGCGCCGCCGCCTTGCCTGCCTGCCGGATCGTGCCCGGCTTCATCCTCGTGCCGTCCTGCTGTCGTTTCGATGGGGTTCGGGCCACTGCCCGCGCCGCCCTCAGGCCGCGCCGAGCCGCCTGCGCACCGCCGAGACCTGCGGCTCGACCCAATCGGCCTGCCGCGCCTCGTTGGCGGCGACGATCTGCGACATCATCGCCAGATGGCGCCGGTTGTCGTGATCCCAGGGATGGAAACCGGGCCGGAAGAAATCGAGCCATTCGCGCGCGATGCGCGGAAACACGCCGTGGCGCGGCCCGTACAGGAACTTGATCACGCGCCACATGCCGCGCACGCGGTGGTCGGCCTGGCGATCCGAGCGGATCAGCCGCGTGTGGATCAGGAACACGGTCGGCCAGAAGGTCAGCGTGGTCATCAGGTAGGTGCCCACGCGCAGCAGGTAGCGCTTCGCGCCCGGCTCCATCACCGCGTTCCAGACGTCGAAGGACACCGCCTTGTGCTCGGTTTCCTCCAGCGCGTGCCACAGCCACATCTGCTTGTAGCCCTCCTCGGCGCCGTTCATGCGGGACGGGTCGTCGAGCAGCAGCCCGGCCAGCATGGCCGTGTAGTGCTCGGCCGCCACCGTGTGGGCGAGCTGCATCGAATGCGGCATCACGCGCTTCATCCAGCCCAGCACCTTCCAGACGCGCTGGTCGAGCTTGCGCGCCGGCAGCCGGTTGGCCTGCAGCGCCTCGTTGTACTCGACGTGCTCGCGCGTGTGCATCGCCTCCTGGCCGATGAAACCCAGCACCTGCTGCTTGAGCACCGGATCGTCGATGCGGTCGCGGTAGTTGCGCACCGAATCCATGAAGAAGCGCTCGCCGGCCGGGAACAGCAGCGACAGCGCGTTGAAGAAGTGCGTGACCGCCGGGCCCTGGCCGTGCCAGTCCTTGGCGCGCTCGATCGCGAGCGGGAAGCGCAGGTCCCGGCGCACGGGCATGATGTCGGCCGCGACGGCGGCTGCTGACGGATGAGGCATCGTCGATGCTCCTTGGCGGCACGCGCGGTTCGCGGGTTCGCCGGGCGCCTCGCCCGGCTCGCGGATCGATCGCGCGCCGAATTGATTACATTGGACGATGTAAAGATACGGCGATTCGCCGCGCCCGCGCAAGTCCCCCGCTAGTGCCGCGCTTCCAAACGAGACGCCCGGCGCGGCGGGCCGCCGGGCCGGGCAGGGCCGCCCCGCTTGAAACCGCGCCTGTCTGAGGAATCGATGAAAAAGGGGGCGGCACCGGCTGAAAAAAATCCGGCCGACGGCGAAAAACGACAGGCTCGGGGCCTGCCCGGGATGGGGTCGAAACGCTCGAAGCCGGTTTCGGCGGCAAATTCGGGCGCTCGGGCGCGCCGCTGTCTCAGGCGGCGACCGCCGCCGGCTCCTCGGCCGGCGGCACGAAGATGTAGCCGCGCCCGCGCATGGTCTGGATATGCCGGGGCCGGTCGGGATCGTCCTCGATCAGCGCGCGCAGCCGGAACACCAGCACGTCGAGGCCGCGCTCCGAGCGCGATTCGTCGCCGACCTGCAGCAGTTGCAGCAGGGTCGCGCGCGACAGCACCTGCAGCGGATGGCTGACGAAGGCCTTGAGCAGCGCGAATTCGCTGGGGCGCATGCCGAGGTCGCGGCCGTGCTTGCGGGCGCGGCGCGCGGCGAAGTCGATCTCGATCGCGCCCAGCATGCGCGGGCGCGGCACCTGCATCACGCCGAGCGCCGGGCCCACCGGACGCTGCACGATGGTGCGGATGCGGGTGGACAGCTCCAGCAGGTTGAGCGGCTCGGCGAGGAAATCGTCGGCGCCGAATTCGAGCGCGAGCACCTTGTCGCTGACATCGGGCTCCTCGCCGATCAGCACCACCGGCATCTCGTAGCCGGCCGCGCGCAACTGGCGCAGCGAGGCATAGGTATCGGGATAACCGGGTCCGGCGCGCATCACGATCGCGGTAGGCTGCTCGCGCTCGACGCGCTCGACCAGGGTGGCGCTCGAATACCAGACCGACATCTCCATCCGGTGCTTGCTGAAATGGCTGCGCAGCGCGTCGCGCTGGGCTTCGTTCGGTTCGATGACGAGGATGTTGATGCTCATGGGCGATCCGTGGTTGACGTCGGTGCGCGCGAGGCGCCACCGGCCCGCGCCGCCGGGGCGCATCGCGGGCGGGGCGATGCACGATGGCCCCGAGACTAAGCACAGAATGCGCATCAAAAATGGGGGAAATGAGGAGAAAATATGAAATCCGTCCGCGCCGGCACGCGGGCCGCCGCAAAACCGGGACAATCCGCGGCTGACCGCCGCCTCGGCCCCGCATCCGGCCCCGAGTAAGCCCCGCAACCGGCCGGCGCCGGACCTTCCAGCCCTGCCCTGCTCGACACCACCGCTGCGCATGAAAGTCGGCATCACCTCCAAGCTGTTCCTCGCGATCCTCGCGACCTGCGTGGCCGTCGCCGTGGCGATGGGCGCGGCGATGCGCTACAGCTTCGAGAGCGGCTTCGGCCACTACCTGGTGGGCCGCAACGACGAGGAAATCACGCGCGTGACCAAGGCGCTCGAACGCGAGTACGCCGAGCACGGCAGTTGGGCCTTCATCACCGATCGGCCCGGTGCCTGGATCGGCTTCGTGCGCTCGGTCACGCCGATCTTCCCGCACGAGGCGACGGGCCCCGAGGGCTGGGGCTGGGACCAGCCGCCCGGCGCCTATCGCGGCCCGCGCTGGGGCGAGGGCAGGTTCGGGCCGCCGGGCGGCGGCGATGGCGGAGACGGCGATGACGGCCGAGGCTGGGGCGGGCCGCCCTGGGGCCGGGCGCCCTGGGCCGTCATCG
>NZ_VWWC01000194.1:0-12689 GCF_011753175.1 Burkholderia sp. Cy-637
GCGAGCGCGCCGGCACGCGCGCCGCGTCGTCCTCGCGCCCGTGTTGCCCGTCGCGCGCGGGTTCGCTGCCGGATTCGGCATCGGCGGCGGCATCGGCGGGAACGCTACGGCGGGAAGGTACGGGCATCGGATCGGAATTCGGCAAGGGACAAGCAAGTACAATGGCGGCTTTTGACGTCGCATCGTCGCACGGCCCGGCGGCGCCCGCGAGCCGCGCGACCCCGCCATCATAGCGGCTCGCGCCGGCCATGACGCGGCTCGCGCACGGCTACGCCCCCATTTTCCATGTTCAAGCTTTCCGATTTCGATTTCGACCTGCCCCCCGAGCTGATCGCGCAAACCGCGCTGCCCGAGCGCAGCGCCAGCCGCCTGCTGGAGGTGGACGGCAGCGTCGCGCCCACGCGCCTGACCGACCGCCGCTTCACCGACCTGCCCGAGTGCATCGGCGCCGGCGACCTGCTGGTGTTCAACGACACCAAGGTGCTGAAGGCACGCTTCTTCGGCCAGAAGGCCAGCGGCGGCAAGATCGAGGTGCTGGTCGAGCGCGTGATCGGCCCGCGCACGGTGCTGGCGCAGATCCGCTCCAGCAAGAGCCCCGTCGAGGGCAGCACGCTGCGGCTGGCCGAGGCCTTCGAGGTGACGGTGGGCGAGCGCGTCGAGCCCTTCTTCACGCTGCACTTCCCCGAGGATTGCCTCGCGCTGATCGAGCGCCACGGCCGCCTGCCGCTGCCGCCCTACATCGAGCACGATCCCGACGCGACCGACGAGACGCGCTACCAGACGGTGTTCGCCAGCAACCCGGGCGCGGTCGCCGCGCCCACCGCCGGCCTGCACTTCGACGAGGCGCTGCTGGCCACGCTGCGCGCGCGCGGCGTCGAGACCGCCACGCTGACGCTGCATGTCGGCGCCGGCACCTTCCAGCCGGTGCGCGTCGACAACATCGCCGAGCACCGGATGCACAGCGAGTGGTACGAACTCAGCGACACGCTGGTGGCGCAGATCGCGGCCACGCGTGCGCGCGGCGGCAAGGTGGTGGCGGTCGGCACCACCTCGATGCGCGCGCTCGAGGCGGCCGCGCGCGACGCGCAACGCGAGGGCCGGGCGCTCGCGCCCACCCGCGCCGAAACCGACATCTTCATCACGCCGGGCTACGCGTTTCGCGTGGTGGACCGGCTGGTGACGAACTTCCACCTGCCGAAGTCGACCCTGCTGATGCTGGTCTCGGCCTTCGCCGGGGTCGAGACGATCCGCGACGCCTATCGCCACGCGATCGCCGAGCGCTATCGCTTCTTCAGCTACGGCGACGCGATGCTGCTCACGCGCCGCGATCCCGAATAAACCCGAAACGAGCGCACTGCCCTCGTCTTCCAGAACGCGCCGCCGCGATTCCCGCGACGGCGCCCACCATGAGCGCCGGACTGTTCTCCGGTAGCAAGGAGCACCAAGCGATGACCGATCGCCAATCGGAACCCGTGCAAGCGCACGTTCCGCCCGAGAACGGGCTCAAGTTCGAACTGCTGACCACCGACGGCCACGCGCGGCGCGGCCGCGTCACGCTCAACCACGGCGTGGTGGAGACGCCGATCTTCATGCCGGTGGGCACCTACGGCACCGTCAAGGCGGTCCAGCCGCGCGAGCTGCACGAGATGCAGGCGCAGATCATCCTCGGCAACACCTTCCACTTGTGGCTGCGCCCGGGCCTCGAGACCATCGGCGCGCACGGCGGCCTGCACCGCTTCATGGGCTGGAACAAGCCGATCCTGACCGACTCGGGCGGCTTCCAGGTGTTCTCGCTGGGCGATCTGCGCAAGATCACCGAGGACGGCGTAACCTTCGCCTCGCCGATCAACGGCGACAAGCTGTTCCTGTCGCCGGAAGTGTCGATGCAGATCCAGAAGGTGCTGAACTCGGACATCGTCATGCAGTTCGACGAATGCACGCCCTACGCCACCGACGGCGTGCCGACCACCCACAAGGAAGCGGCCGAATCGATGCGCATGTCGCTGCGCTGGGCCAGGCGCTCGCTCGACGAGTTCAACGGCCTGGGCAACCCCAACGCGCTGTTCGGCATCGTGCAGGGCGGCATGTTCGAGGACCTGCGCGACGAATCGCTGGCGGGTCTGGCCGAGCTCGACTTCCACGGCTACGCGATCGGCGGGCTGTCGGTCGGCGAGCCGAAGGAAGACATGATGCGCGTGCTGCAGCACGTGGGCCCCAAGCTGCCGGCGCACAAGCCGCATTACCTGATGGGCGTGGGCACGCCGGAGGACCTGGTGGAAGGCGTGGCCAACGGCGTCGACATGTTCGACTGCGTGATGCCCACCCGCAACGCGCGCAACGGCTGGCTGTTCACGCGCTTCGGCGACGTCAAGATCCGCAACGCGACGCACAAGAACTCGCTGCGCCCGCTCGACGAGAGCTGCGGCTGCTACACCTGCCGCAACTTCACGCGCGGCTACCTGCACCACCTGCACCGCGTGGGCGAGATCCTCGGCGCGCAGCTCAACACGATCCACAACCTGCACTACTACTTGACGCTGATGAGCGAGATCCGCGAGGCGATCGAGACGCACAGCTTCGAGGCCTTCCGCCTGCGCTTCGCGGCCGACCGCGCGCGCGGCGTGGAACAGCGCGAGTAGCGCCAACGGCGGCGCGGCGGGCCGCGAAACAAACGGCGAAACGGGCAGAGAAACGGGCGGCGAACGGGCGGCGTCATGCTCGAAGCCCGCGGTTTCGTCATACCCTTGTCGAACGATGTCGCCATGCTCGCCGCTGCGCGTTTTCGGCCAAGGCGCCGGCCGCGGCGGCGCCGACACATTACAATCTGCTTTCGCGAATCGGGGCGAATGCGCGGGAAATACGGGGCAAATCCCCGGGTGACGGCTTAACAGCTTGATCCCAAAGCGCATTTGCCATGCTGTCGCGGTTTTCGCCGGTGGTAGAATGACCGGCTATTTTTCTGATTTTCCCCAACGGAGAGACCAACGTGTCGTTGTCCATTATCAGCAATGCATTCGCGCAAGGCGCTGGCGGCAGCGCCGAATCGAGCCTGATGAGCTTCCTGCCGCTCATCCTGATGTTCGCGGTGCTCTACTTCATCATGATCCGTCCGCAGATGAAGCGTCAGAAGGAGCATCGCAACATGCTCGCCGCGATGGCCAAGGGCGACGAAGTCGTGACCAACGGCGGCCTGGTCGGCAAGGTCACCAAGGTCGGCGAAGCCTACGTCGGCGTCGAGGTGTCGGAAGGCACCGAGATCACGGTCCAGAAGTCGGCCGTGACGACCATCCTGCCGAAGGGCACGATCAAGTCGCTGTAAGTCGCACTTCGAGCGTCCGGCATTCCGGCAGGTCCGCGCATTCGACGCGCGGGCCGCGCGGGAGCCGGACGCGACGCTTTTCAAGCCAACTATCCCGTTCGGCCCTTTCATGAATCGTTACCCAATCTGGAAATATGTCGTGATGGTCGTCGCGCTCGCGATCGGCCTTCTGTACACATTGCCCAACTTCTACGGCGAAGCGCCGGCGGTGCAGGTGTCGAGCGGCAAGGCCACGGTCAAGATCGACTCGGGCACGCTCGGCCAGGTGCAGGCCGCGCTGGCCGCCGCCCAGGTCGCGCCGGACGACATCACCTTCGACAATTCGGCGAACAACGCGAACATCCGCGTGCGCCTGAAGGACACCGATACCCAGCTGCGCGTGAAGGATCTCTTGCAGAAGGCGCTCAACAGCGACCCGAGCGATCCGCAATACGTCGTCGCGCTGAACCTGCAGAGCGCCTCGCCGCGCTGGCTGACCGCGCTGCACGCGCTGCCCATGTACCTCGGCCTGGACCTGCGCGGCGGCGTGCACTTCCTGCTGCAGGTCGACATGACCGGCGCGCTGACCAAGAAGCTCGACTCGGACGCCTCCGACGCGCGCTCGCAACTGCGCGACAAGGGCATCCGCGACGGCGGCGTGAACCGCGTCGATCTCTCGGTGGTCGCCAACTTCGCCGACCAGGACACCGCCGAGCAGGCGCGCCGCTTCCTCGCCGGCTCGATCACCGAACTGCAATGGGCCACCCAGCCCGGCGGCGGCGGCTACCAGGTGGTCGGCACCTTCTCGCCGGCCGTGCAGGCCACCGTCGAGGACGCCGCGCTCAAGCAGAACCTGACCACCCTGCACAACCGCGTCAACGAACTCGGCGTGTCCGAGCCGATCCTCCAGCAGCAGGGCCGCGACCGCATCGTGGTCGAGCTGCCGGGCGTGCAGGACACCGCCAAGGCCAAGGACATCATCGGCCGCACCGCCACGCTCGAAGCGCGCCTGGCCGACCCGGTCAACCTGCACCCGAACCCGAACGACCCGGTGCCGCCGGGCGACGAGCTGTTCACCCAGGGCAACCAGGCGCCGGTGCTGCTGCGCAAGTCGGTGATCTTCACCGGCGACCGCATCATCGACGCCTCGGCCGGTTTCGACGAACACCAGCGTCCCTCGGTCAACATCCGCCTCGACGCGGCGGGCGGGCGCGCGGTGCGCGCCGTGTCGCGCGAGAACATCGGCAAGCCGATGGCGATGGTGCTGTTCGAGAAGGGCAAGGGCGAGGTGCTGACCGTCGCGACCATCCAGTCCGAGCTCGGCGATCGCTTCCAGATCACCGGCCAGCCGACCCCGCAGGCCGCCACCGACCTGGCCCTGCTGCTGCGCGCCGGCTCGCTGGCCGCGCCGATGGACATCATCGAGGAACGCACCATCGGCCCGAGCCTGGGCGCCGACAACATCCGCATGGGCGTGCACTCGGTGATCTGGGGCTTCGTCGCGATCGCGGTGTTCATGATCGCCTACTACATGCTGTTCGGCGCGGTCTCGGTGATCGGCCTGTCGGTCAACCTGCTGCTGCTGGTGGCCGCGCTGTCGATGATGCAGGCCACCCTGACCCTGCCCGGCATCGCCGCCATTGCGCTGGCGCTGGGCATGGCGATCGACTCGAACGTGCTGATCAACGAGCGGATCCGCGAGGAGCTGCGCAGCGGCGCGGCCCCGCAGCTCGCGATCCAGCAGGGTTACGCGCACGCCTGGGCGACCATCCTCGACTCGAACGTCACCACCCTGATCGCCGGCCTCGCGCTGCTCGCCTTCGGTTCGGGCCCGGTGCGCGCGTTCGCGATCGTGCACTGCATCGGCATCCTGACCTCGATGTTCTCGGCGGTGTTCTTCTCGCGCGGCCTGGTCAACCTCTGGTACGGCGGCCGCAAGAAGCTCAAGTCGGTGGCGATCGGCCAGGTCTGGAAGCCGGCCGCGGCCGACGCGGCAGGCGCCGGCAGCCAGGTCTTCCTCGAACAGGACGGCGACACCGATACCGCGAAGGCGGCTCGTCCGGCCGCGGCCAAGGGCGCCAAGGCAACGGCTGGCAAGGGCGGCGCGAAGCCGGTCGCACGCCGCCGCTCCGGCCCCGGCGTGCCGCCGAAGACGCCGGGCTCGTCCAACTAAGCGCCGGAGAACGCACATGGAATTTTTCCGCATTCGCAAAGACATCCCGTTCATGCGGCACGCGTTGGTCTTCAACGTGATCTCGCTGGTGACCTTCCTGGCCGCCGTGTTCTTCCTGGTGCATCGCGGCCTGCATCTGTCGGTCGAGTTCACCGGCGGCACGGTGCTGGAGGTGCAGTACCAGCAGGCCGCCGAACTCGAGCCGGTGCGCGCCACGCTCGGCAAGCTCGGCTACGGCGACGCGCAGGTGCAGAGCTTCGGCACCTCGCGCAACGTGCTGATCCGCCTGGCGCTGAAGCCGGGCCTGACCTCGGCCCAGCAGAGCGACCAGGTGATGGCGGGCCTCAAGGCGCAGAACGCCGACGTGCAGCTGCAACGCGTCGAGTTCGTGGGCCCGCAGGTCGGCAAGGAGCTCGCCACCGACGGCCTGCTCGCGCTGGCCTGCGTGGTGATCGGCATCGTGATCTACCTGTCGTTCCGCTTCGAGTGGAAATACGCGGTGGCCGGCATCATCGCCAACCTGCACGACGTGGTGATCATCCTCGGCTTCTTCGCCTTCTTCCAGTGGGAGTTCTCGCTGTCGGTGCTGGCCGCCGTGCTGGCCGTGCTCGGCTACTCGGTCAACGAGTCGGTGGTGATCTTCGACCGGATCCGCGAGACCTTCCGCCGCGAACGCAAGATGACGGTCCAGGAGGTGATCAACCACGCGATCACCAGCACCATGTCGCGGACCATCATCACCCACACCTCGACGGAAATGATGGTGCTGTCGATGTTCTTCTTCGGCGGCCCGACCCTGCACTACTTCGCGCTCGCGCTGACGGTCGGCATCATGTTCGGCATCTACTCGTCGGTGTTCGTGGCGGGTTCGCTGGCGATGTGGCTCGGCATCCGTCGCGAGGACCTGATGCGCGAGAAGAAGGGCGCGCACGATCCGAACGATCCGAACGCCGGCGCGCAGGTCTGATCGACCCGCCCCGCTCGATGCGAAAAACCGGCCTTCGGGCCGGTTTTTTTTCGTCCGCGCCGATCCCGCGCGATCGGTCGACGGCCGGCGGCAATGGCTGCGCTTCGAGATCGCCGAGCCGCTCGACAGCGAGCGCTTCGTGCCGGTCGGCGCCAGCGCGCTGGCGGCCGGCATCGGCGCGCAGGGCCCGCTCGGCGAGGGACGCGGCGTGCTGGTCGCGATGCGGCCGCTGATCGATCACGCGTTGCGCTGCTGGTCCGGGGAGCGCGACGGCGACGCTTCCAGCGCCTGAGCATCGGTGCCTTCGCTCGCCACGGCGCCGCGCCACACGGCGCTTTTGCACAGCCCGCCGTGGACAAGCGCTGTGCGCCATCCGCCACCGCCCATTCAAAAAAAATCGCCGCGCCCGTTTCCGAGGGCGCGGCGATCGAATCACATCGCGCGGCCGACCACGCGACGTCGTCAGGCTCGCGACAAGGCGCTTACTGCGCGATGCCTTCGGCCGTGATCAGCAGCTTGGTCTGCATCTTGAAGCCATAGGCCTTGCCGTAGTCGACGCCGAACTCGTCGCGGTTGAATTCGCCGGCGGCATCCACGCCGCAGACTTCACGCTTGAGCATCGGGTGCTGCATGCACTTGAAGGAGTTGATGGTCAGCGTCAGCGGCTTGGTCACGCCGTGCAGCGTCAGGTTGCCGACCGCGGCCACCGGCTTGTCGCCGTCGAACTTCAGGGTGCCCTTGAAGGTCGCGTCCGGGTACTTGGCGGCGTCGAAGAAGTCCGGCGTCTGCACGTGCTCGTCGAGCTTGGCGCTGCCGGTATGGATCGAGGCGATCTTGGTGGTGACCTCGACGCTGCCCGTGTGGGCCGCGCGATCGATCGTCACCGTGCCGCTCGAGGTGTCGAACTTGCCGCGCCAGACCGACAGGCCGCCGAAGTGGTCGGTCTCGAAGCTCGGGTAGGTGTGGCTCGGGTCGAGCTGGTAGGTCACCGGCGCGGCCATCGCCGGGATCGACAGCGCCGCGGCGAGCGCGCCCGCCGCCATGATCAGGGTCTTCTTCAAGTCATTCTCCTAGCTACGGTTGGATGGAAGGCCACGGCGAGTCGCGGCCCCCGGAAGCGATTCGTCGGCGCGGCTTATTTCGCGGCGACGAGATGGAACTTGATCTGCACTTCGTCGGCGACGATCGAGGTGTCCTTCCACTCGCCGGTGCCGATCTCGAAGCTCGAGCGCTTGATCGGCAGCACGCCGTCGAACACGCGCTGGCCGCCGCTCTCGGTGACGGTGACCGGCACCGTGACGGGCACGGTCTTGCCCTTGATGGTCAGCTTGCCGGCGACGTTGTACTTGTTGCCGCCGGCCGGCGCGATCGAGGTGGAGACGAAGCTGGCCTGCGGGTAGGTCTTGGCGTCGAACCATTCCTTGCCGGCCACCTGGTCGTTGTACATCTTGTCGCCGAGATCGAAGCTGGCGATGTCGATATTGACCTGGGCGTGGCCCTCGGCGGCCTTGGCCGGGTCGAACTTCAAATCGGCGCTGAATTTCTTGAAGCTGCCCTCGGTCGGCACGTTCATCTGCTTTGAGACCGCCGACACCTTGCTCTTGGCGAGGTCGACCTGGGCCGCGGCAGCGCCCGAGAAGGCCAGCGCGGCGGCAGCCACGGCCGCCAGCAGGGAGCGATTCAGGGAGATCTTCATGGCTTTCCTTTTCTTATTTGAGGAACGGGAGCATGCGGCCCAGCACCCCGTCGCGATCGACGACCTGGTGCTTGAGCGCGGCCAGCACGTGCAGCGCCACCAGCGCGAGCAGCGTGTAGTTGAGGAAGATGTGCAGCGTCTTCAGCGTTTCCTTCAGGACCGGATCGGGATCGATCAGGCGCGGCAGCGGGACCAGGCCGAGATAGACCACCGGGATGTTCGAGGCCGAGCTGTAGAGATAGCCGGTGATCGGGATCGCCAGCATCAGCAGGTAGAGCAGGCCATGCACGGCATGCGCGGCGCCCTTGGCCAGGCGCGAGGTGCCGGCCGGCAGCGGCGGCGCCGCGTGGGTGGCGCGCCACAGCACGCGGATCACGGCCAGCGCGAACACCGTCACGCCGATCCACTTGTGCCAGGAGAAATACTTGAGCTTGGTGGGCGTGAAACCGGGAATGTCGGTCATCACCCAGCCCAGCGAGAAACCGCAGATGATCAGCAGCGCGATCAGCCAGTGCAGCGCGATCGCGGTGCGCGTATAAGTGTCCGGCCGGTTCAGCGTGAGCGACGATGCCATAACGGAAAGCCTCGGATGGTGCGGGACGCGGCGCCGGCCCTGCCTGTAGGATTCCGACGCATTCAAGGCCGCCATGCTACCGCAACAATCCGGCAGGCGAGGAAACTGAAAACTGGCGCGGCGGTCAGAATCTGGCTCGTCTGCCCGATCCCGGCCCGGCCGGGCGCGGCGTGCCCCGAGCCGGGCTTGACACCACGAAAATCGCGTTTTGGTAAGATTGGCGCGGGTTCCAACCCGTCCCCGCGTCCCCCATGATGGCGCGCAACCGGCCTCCGAGATGGAAACACACGACCTGATTGCCTGTCATGAGTGCGACGCACTGTTGCACAAAACGCAGCTTAGCGGCAAGGACAGCGCCCGCTGCCCGCGCTGCGACGCGCTGCTCTACCGCAATACCGCCAACCAGATCGAGCGCATCTGCGCCCTGACGCTGGCCGCCCTGATCACCTTCGTGATCGCCCAGACCTTCCCGATCCTCGAGATGGACGTCAACGGCATGCGCGTGCAGACCACCCTGCTCGGCGCGCTCGAGGCGCTGTGGAACCAGGACATGCAACTGGTGGCGGTGATGGTGTTCTGCTCCACCCTGCTGTTCCCGCTGATCGAGATGGCCGCGCTGCTCTACGTGCTGCTCTCGCTGCGCGCCGGCCACGTGCCGCCGGCCTTCAACGCGGTGCTGCGGGCGATCCAGCTGGTGCGCCCCTGGGGCATGATCGAGGTGTTCATGCTGGGCATCCTGGTGACCATCGTCAAGATGGTGAGCCTGGCGCGCGTGGTGCCGGAGGCGGCGCTGTTCGCGTTCGGCGCGCTGACCCTGATGCTGGCCGCGGTGATGATGTTCGACCCGCGCGCGCTGTGGGACCTCGCCGACGAGATCCTCGCGCGCCGCGCGGCGCAGCGGCACGCCCCTGCCGCGCCGGCCGGCGGCACGCCGGCGAGCCACGCCGGAGCGCCGCGCCGATGAAGATCACCTCCGCCGCACGCGCGGGCATGGCGAGCTGCCATGCCTGCGGCCACGTGCAGAAGCTCGCGCGCGCCGACGCGCATCCGGCCGAGCGCTGCGCGCGCTGCGGCACCGCCCTGCACCTGCGCAAGCCCGACAGCATCGCGCGCACCTGGGCGCTGCTGCTGGCCGCCGCGATCCTGTATATTCCCGCCAACCTGCTGCCGATCATGCGCACCGCCTCGATCGTCGGCGCGCAGGAAGACACGATCATGAGCGGGGTGGTCTATTTCTGGGTGTCGGGCGACTGGCCGCTGGCCGTGGTGGTATTCGTCGCCAGCATCCTGGTGCCGATGCTCAAGCTCGGCGCGCTGACCATCCTGGTGATCTCCGCGCAGCGCCGTTCCGCCTGGCGTCCGGTGCAGCGCACGCGGCTGTATCGCATCGTCGAGCGGATCGGGCGCTGGTCGATGCTCGACATCTTCGTCGTCACGCTGACCGTCGCGCTGGTCCACTTCCGTTCGCTGGCCGAGATCACCGCCGGCCCGGGCGCGCTCGCGTTCGGCTCGGTGGTGATCCTCACCATGCTCGCCTCGATGCAATTCGATCCCCGGCTGATCTGGGATCACGTCGTCACCTCTGGAAAACACCATGAATAGTCCGCAAGGCCCGCAACCCGACCCGAACCAGCCCAACCCGCCCGAGCTGCCCGAGGCCGTCGTCACGCGCCGCAGCGGCTGGCTGCCCTCGCTGGTCTGGCTGGTGCCGCTGGTGGCGGCGCTGATCGGCATCGGCCTGGTGGTGAAGTCGGTGTTCGACCGCGGCCCCGAGATCACCATCAGCTTCCGCAGCGCCGAGGGGCTCGAGCCGGGCAAGACCCAGGTCAAGTACAAGGATGTCGAGATCGGCACGGTCAAGACCATCAAGCTCTCCAAGGACCTCTCGCACGTGCTGGTCGACGTGCAGCTGAAGAAGGAAGCCGAGGACTTCGCCGTCAAGGGCAGCCGCTTCTGGGTGGTGCGCCCGCGAGTGGGCGCCTCCGGCGTGTCGGGCCTCAACACGCTGCTGTCGGGCGCCTACATCGGCGTCGACGCCGGCCGCTCGCCCAATACCCAGACCGACTTCGCCGGCCTGGAGACGCCCCCGCCCGTCACCGGCGACGACAAGGGCACCTCCTACGTGCTGCACGGCGATTCGCTGGGCTCGGTCGACATCGGCTCGCCGGTCTACTACCGGCGCGTGCAGGTCGGCCAGGTGGTCGGCTTCTCGCTCGACAAGGACGGCACCGGCGTGACCTTCAACGTGTTCGTCAACGCCCCCTACGACCAATACGTCGGCACCAACACGCGCTGGTGGCAGGCCAGCGGCGTGGACCTGCGCCTCGATTCGAGCGGCTTCAAGCTCAATACGCAGTCGCTGGCCACCGTGATCCTCGGCGGCCTGGCCTTCCAGTCGCCGCCGAACCAGTCGGCCGGCGGCCCGGTGTCGAACGGCGCGACCTTCCGGCTCGGCTCCGACGAGGGCGATGCGATGCGCGATCCGGACGGGCTGCCGGTCGAGGTGGTGATGAACTTCAACCAGTCGCTGCGCGGGCTGTCGGTGGGCGCGCCGGTCGACTTCCGCGGCATCGTGCTGGGCAACGTCACCAACATCGCCATCGACTACGACCCGAAGACCAAGAACTTCCTGATGCCGGTCACCATGAACATCTATCCGGAGCGGCTCGGCAAGCGCTTCCGCGACCTGGTCGAGAAGAAGGGCGAGCCGGCCCAGCGCGACATCCTCACGCGCCTGGTCGAGCACGGCCTGCGCGGCCAGTTGCGCACCGGCAACCTGCTGACCAGCCAGCTCTACGTGGCGCTCGACTTCTTCCCGAAGGCGCAGAAGGTCCAGATCGACCTGACGCGCAAGCCGGTCGAACTGCCCACCGTGCCGAACACGCTCGACGAGCTGCAACTGCAGGTGGCCGATATCGCCAAGAAGCTCGACAAGGTGCCGTTCGACCAGATCGGCAACAACCTCAACGACGCGCTCAAGCACGCCGACCAACTGTTCCAGCAGCTCGACACGCAGGTCGCGCCGCAGGCGCGCGACACGCTGTCGGCGGCCAAGCAGACCTTCACCACGGCCGAGGCGACCCTGCAGCAGGATTCGCCGCTGCAGGCGGACGTGCGCGGCGCGCTCAAGGAGCTCACGCGCACCCTGCAGTCGCTGAACAACCTCGCCGACTACATGGAGCGGCATCCCGAGTCGCTGCTCCGCGGCAAACCCGGAGACCAGAAATGAGCGCCACCCCGCCCCGTTCGACTCGCCGCGCCGCGCGCGGCAGCCTGCCGGCGCCGGCCGCCGCGGCCTCCCGTACGTCCGTCAGGTCCTTCACGTCCCTGGCGACCATCACGGCCCTGGCGGGCGCGGCGCTGCTGGCCGGCTGCGCCTCGGCGCCCTCGCACTTCTACACGCTGTCGGGCGACGCCGGCGCCGTCACCGCCGGCCGCGGCCTGCCGGCCAACCCCGCCTTCCTGATCCAGGTGCCGGCCGTCAACGTGCCCGAGCAGGTCGCCAAGAACCAGTTGGTGGTCCAGCGCGGCGAGTCGCGCGTCGACGTGCTCGAGGAGCATCGCTGGGCCTCGCCGCCGGCCGACGAGATCCGCCGCGCGCTGTCCTCGGCGCTCACGCGCCGGCTCGGCACCATCGACGTGGCCGACGCGCCCGCGCCGCCGGGCGTGCCGGTCTACCGCGTCAGCGTCGACGTGCAGCGCTTCGAGTCCTGGCCCGGCGACAAGGCCGCGCTCGATGCGGTGTGGAGCGTGCGCTCGCTGGCCACGCAGTCGGTGATGACCTGCCGCAGCACCCTGGTGGAGAAGGTCGGCAGCGGCTACGACGCGCTGGTGGCCGGCCACCGGCAGGCGGTCGGCAAGCTGCCCCACGGCCTGCGCCGCCGGGTTACCCGGCAACCACGGCATCAGCGAATACACCGCATTGGCAACGGTACTCAGCACGCCACCCTGCCCTGGATGCAGGCCGGCATTATTCAGCGC
>NZ_VWWC01000195.1:0-12290 GCF_011753175.1 Burkholderia sp. Cy-637
TCGCCGCAACCGCCAGCGGCGCGGCGCCGGGCGGCGAGTCGTCCACGCGAGGGTCCGGCCCGTCGATCAGCCGGCGGCTCGCGGCATCCTTCAGCGCCATCACGATCTGCGATTCGGTGAAGGGATACTGGTTGACGAGCTGGGCCAGCACCGCCTCGTCCACCTCGAACGCGAAGGCCGGCAGGTGACGCCGCCAGATTCGCGCGCGCAGGGCCGAGTCGGGCGCGCCGATGCGGATCAGCGCGGGAATCGCACGATGCGCCTGATGGCCGTGCGCGAGATCGGCCAGGCGCCGCGCCGGGCCGTTCAGCACCACCAGCAGGCGCTGGCTGTCGAGCGCGAGCCGCAGCAGCTCGTCGAGCAGGTCGTCGACGCCGTCCTGGCTGCCGGCCAGCCACTGGCAATGGCTCAGCACCAGCACCCGGTTGCAGAGCAGCGCGTCGCGGCACAGCCGCTTCATCTGCGTCGCGAGCGCCGCGCGGCTGCGTTGCCGCTCGGCGTGCGCGCGGACGATCGCCCGCCCGTCGAGCAACGCGCCGTGCATGCCGAGCCGCGCGATGGTGGCCGCCGCGACCTGCGGCAGGCGTTCGAGGTCGGCGCCCTGCAGATGCAGCAGGTAGCTGCCCGGCTCGGCGTCGGCATCTACCACCGCCGCGAAGCGCGCGAGCTGCCGCAAGGGCTCGGCGTCGATCAGCAAGGCGTCGAGCGGCGGCTCGGCGGCCAGGCTCGCGAGCGGTTCGTCGAGCCGCAGTTGCGGCGCCGCGCGCGCCAGCAGGTAGGCGGCGATCGGCGCGCTCAGCCGGTAGCCGCCCGCGAGCGAGCCGAGGCGCGTGCCCGGCGCCAGCTCGACCAGCTCCCATTCGCCCAGCGCGGCGTCACGGCCCAGCCGCTGCAGCAGGCTCTCGGGCGGCATCGAGGCGTCGCCGGCGAGCAGCACGGCGCTGCTCAGAGGCACCTGCGGCACCTGCGTGCCTTCGTGCGCGAGCGTGCCGCCCCTGGCAGCGGCGCCATCCCCGGATCCCGCCAGCGCATGCAGGATCGCCTCGTACCGGCGATCGAGCTCGGGCAGCAGCGCGCAGAGCAGCAGCGCCTCGTCGCGCGCGTCGAGGTGGAACAGCATGCACAGATGCATCCACGGCAGGAAGATCCAGGCACGCACGCTGGCGGCCGCGCGCGCTGCGTGGCGCTGACGGCGCTGCGCGATCGCCGCGTCGAGTTCGGCCAGCTGCCTTGCCAACTGGCCGGACGAGGGCGCCGCGTGACGGGCCCGCCGCGCCAGTTCGTCGAGCCGGTCGGGGGCCGTCCCCTCGGCATCGGCCGCGTCGGGCACCGGTGCCGCGGCACCTTCGCGCGATGCCGTCTCGTCTAGCTGGCGGCGCAGCAGCGCGCGCTCGATCAGGCTGTCGCCGAGCTCGCGCAGGGCATCGAGCAGCGCGAGGTTGTCGGCATAGGGCGCTGCCTCAGCGAGTTGCATGGCGTTCGCTCCCGGCGGGCCGGAGGAAGTCGGCCAGCAGCACGATGCGCGGCGCGTCGCTGCGGTTCCAGGCGGCGTGCTCGACGGTATCGTCGAACACGAAGGCCCGGCCGGGCGTCCAGCGCCGCGTCTCGCCGCCCACCCGCAGCGCGCAGTCGCCCTCGGCGCGCAGGGCCAGGTGCAGCCGCAGCACCGCGCCGCTGTAGCCGACGTGCGGGGCGATCTCGGTGCCCGGCGCGAGCCGCGAGAAGCCGGCGTGGCGCAGCCCCGGCACCGCGCCGAGCAGGGCGGCGGTGCCGGGGCAGAACACGCAGTTCTCGAGGATCGGCCGTCCTTCCAGATGCAGCCCGTAGACGTCCCAGCCGCGGTTGTAGAGCGCGCGCTCGGGCCAGGCGTCGAATTCGTCGGGCAGCAGCGCGTCGCATTCGTCGCGCACGACCTGCCAGTCGCGTTCGAGGGCCGCGAGGAACGGAAATGCCGTCGAGGGCTGGAACATGGCTGCCTCCGCTGGGTTCGAGGGATGCGTCACCAGAACAGGCGCCAGGCGCCGTCGAGCCAGGCGCCGTGACCCTGCAGCGTGATCCGGTATTGGCCCGGCCGCACCGGGAAGCCGCGCGCCTGGTGATAGCGCGTGCCCGAATGCAGGAACAGCGTGCCCGGCCGATAGGCCAGCTCGCGCGTCGGGCCGCGGCGCAGGCGCGCCTGCTGCGCCGCGCGATCGTCGAGGCAGGTGGCCTCGTGGCCGAAGTCCCACAGGCGCATGCCGGCGCCGCCTTCGGGCAGCGCCAGCGGCAGCGTGAACGAGAGCGTGGCGAGCGGCGTCGCGTCGCCGGCCTGGCGCGCCTGCGCGTCGAGACCGAGCGCGAGATGCGCGGTGTCGACATGGATCGGATTGCCGGGGAAGGCCTCGCCGTCGCGTTGCCGGAACCAGTCGCCATGCAGCACGTCGTGCTCCTCGCGCGCGGCGAAGGCCGGATCGGCGCCGAAGATATGGAAGCCGGGCAGCGCGGTGGCGGGCTGCGTGTCGGCCAGCCAGGCCACCGGCCGGCCGAGCCGCTCGCGCAGCGCGGCCGCCACGGCCGCGTAGAGCGGGCCGAACTCGGCCAGCAGGAACGGGTTGTAGCGCGCGGCCAGCCGCGCGTAAGGCCGCGCCGGGTTGGCGGTGATGTCGTAGTAGTTGGTGGCGCCCAGCGTGTGGAAGGGCAGGCGCGCGTGCCGCGCGATCCAGAACCCTTCCACGTCGAGCAGGCGCTCGACCAGTTCGGCGGCGGCGGCCGCGTCGAGCAGCGGGTGCTCGAACTCGGCATCGTCCCCCCTTGCCGGGCCCGGGTGGTTCGGATCGCTCATCGCCGCCTCCTCATGATGCGCTACCAGTACAGGACGAAGCGCCCGTCGTCGCGCCGGATCCCGTGCCCCTGCAGCGTGATGCGCTCGACCGTGCCGTTGCACGCGAGCACCGCCTGGTGGGTCACGAGCCCGTCGTGGACGATCAGCATGCCGTCGCGATACGGGAAGAATTCGGGCTGCCCGGCTTCGTCGGCCCATTGGTTCAGGCCGCTGCCGGGCGGCGTCGACAGCGACAGCGTGAAGCTGACGAGGTCGCCCGCCGCCGGCCGCGACGCCGGATAGACGTCCTGGAACTGCAGGTCGCGGTGCACCTTGGCCACCGGCTCGCCGAACACCGGGTTCGGCAGGTAGATGTGGAAACCGGGCAGGGCGGCATCCTCGGCCAGCATGGTCGGCGCGGCGAGGCTTTCGGCCAGCGCGGCGGCCACGCTATCGAGCAGCGGCTGGAACTTCCCGGCCAGCAGCGCGTTGCTGTCGCGGCGCGCGAGCGCGTCGCGATAGAGGCCGGTGCCGCTGCCCGGGCTGTCGAGGTAGGCCGCCAGGCCGAGCGTGTAGAACGGCACCAGCGGGTGGCGCTGGCGCCAGTGGCGGCGCGCCAGCATCACCCGCATCACCCAGTCCTCGCAGGCGGGCGCGTCGAGCAGCGCGAGATGGCGCGGCGCGAGCGGCGAATCGAGGGACGGGGCGAGGGCGGGGCTACCGTTCATGGCTGCGGTTTCCTTGCGGTTCAGGCGCGCCCGATCAGGGCTGGCCCTGCGAGCCGTCGCCGACGATGCGCGTCAGCGCGCGGGTCAGCAGGCGCCGTTCGCTGTGGCTCAGCGTCTGGCCGAGCGCGGCCTGCAGGTTGTCGAGGAACAGGTCGACGTTGCGCTTGATCAGCACCAGATCGTGACGATTGGCATCGTTGTCGTTGATCCGCACCAGCGCGCGCACGCCGTCGGCGAACAGGGCCCGCTGCTCGCTCGTGTAGCCGCGGCCGGTCAGTTCGGCGAACGCGGCGATCACGGCGTGCAGATCGGCGTCCGCCACGCGATTATCGGCAGCTTCGCCCGGCGGCGTGGCCGAACACACGATCCGGCGTAGCGCGGATGCGAACTGACGGCGCTGGATCTCGCCGCTGGCCGGGTTGACGGTGTCGCCCAGCACCTGGATCAGGTCGTCGACGCGGCCGTCGATGGCGCGCTGGGTGGAGGCCAGCATCGAGGCGCGCAGCACGCCCGAGTGCAGGTCGGCGCGCAGCCGCGCGAGCGCGTCGGCCATCGCGCTGGCCGAGCCCGCGCCGCCCGCGCCGCCGCCCGCGCCGCCGTGCTCGATCGGGATCCAGTAGAACTCGACCTGCGGCGCCTGCACCATGTCCGGCAGGGCGGTCAGCCGGACCGTCCAGGTCTCGCCGGCGCGCACCGGCAGCGTGAACGAGCCGGGCACCGGCACGTAGACGTTCTGCGGCCCCTTTTTCGATTGCTGGGCCGGCAGGTGGTAGGCGAGGCCGGTCGCGTAGGCGAAGCTGGTGATCGCGCCGCCGGCGGTGGTGACGCCCTCGAAGGTGCCGAAGTAGTTGGTGCCGGCGGCCGGCTGGCCGACCGTGGCCATCACGAAGCCGTCGGTCTCGGCGATCTGGCTGAACTCGCCTTGCGGGTCGAGGTTGCCCTGGTTGTAGGCGCTGCGTGTTCCAAACGTGGTAGCTGCGGGAGTCGACATCGTAATCTCCGGGTTGGCTGGCTCGAATGGCCCGGCGCATCGCCTCGGCGGGCGCCGTCAAGGGTCGGAAAGCGGGCGGCGTGCGGCCGCCCGCGCTCACACACGATCGGCGCCCGACCCGTCGCCGACCAGGCGCACCAGCGCACGCGTGAGCATGCGCAGTTGTCCGTTGTCGAATTGCGTGTTCAGGACCTTCTGCACGTTCTCCAGGAACAGGCCGATGTTCTGGCGGATCAGTTGCAGGTCGCCGCGGTTGCCGGCGGTGTCGTTGATCCGCACCAGCGCGGCCACGCCGTCGGCCAGCAGGTTGCGCTCACCGCCCGTGAAGCTGCGCGCCAGGGCCTGCTCGAAGGCGTCGATCAGGGTGTCGACATGCTCCTGGAAGGCGTCGGAGGTGGAGCGCACGGGCGCCGTGTCGGGCGCGCAGACGATCTTCGCGAGCTCGTCGGTGAAGCGCTGCCGCGCCTGCGCGTCGGGGCTCATGTGGGTGGCGTCGCCGAACACCTGCGTGAGGTCGCCCATGCGCTGCTGGATCGCCTGTCGCGAGACCTCGCCCATGCCGCCGACGCGGCCTTCGCGCAGGTCCTGCAGCGAGCGCTCGAGCTGCGCGGCCATGCCGCCGCCGGGCGGCACCGCGGCCGCCTCCACGGTGTTCGAGCCGGCGCTGCCCGAGCCGAGCGGCACCCAGTAGAACTCGACGCCGGGCTGGCCGCCGATCGCCGTGATCCAGCTCAGCTGGACCCGCCAGGTCTCGCCCTTGCGCACCGGCATCGTGAACGAGCCGGGCGCCGGGATGTAGATGTCCTGCGCGCTTTTCTTGCCGGTGCTCTGGCTGATCTGGTAGGCCAGCGCGGTCGCATAGGTGAAGCCGGTCTGGTTGCCGCCGGTGTCGAAGGTGTAGCCGGACAGCACGCCGGCCATGTTCGAGGTCCAGGTCGGCGAGCCGATGGTGGCCATCACGAAGCCGTCGGTCAGCGCGACATCCTCGAATTTGGCCTCGGTGCCGCTGCCCTTCAGGTCGTTCTGGCTGTAGCCGCGGCGGCCGCCGACCAGGGCGACGCTGCCGTTGGCGGCAACCTGCAGCGGGCCGGCCTGCAGGGTGTCGGCCACCAGGCCCTGGCCCTGCACGGTCGCCTGGCTGGTGATGTTGCCGCTGGCCGTCACGCTGTCGGCCGCCAGCGCGGTGACGGTGACGGCCGACCCGCCGACCGTCAGGGTCGGCTTGGCGCCGGACGGCGCGGCTTCCCCCGCATGGAACAGGACGCGCTTGTCGGCGCCCAGCACCTCGGCGCTGACCGTCGCGGTCAGTGTCTTCACCGTCAGGTCGTCCGCGTCGATGCTGCCGGTGGTGAAGTTCACGTCGCCGTCCACTTGCAGCGCATAACGGCTCTGCACCTGGCCGAGCGGCACGTTGATCGCCACCGTGTTGTGCTGGTCGGCGCTGTTGGCGTCGCTGATCTCGTTGGTCACCACCAGCATGGCGGGCGGCTTGGCGCCGTCCGGGTTCGGGTCCACGCCGAAGTGCGCGAGCAGCGAGGGCGTGATCTGGTAGACCGAGGTGATCGCGAACAACTGCGCGTCGGGCTGGATCGGGGTGCCGTCGGGCAGGATCATGGTCAACTGCGTGTCGGAGTCCACCGACTTCACGCGCATCTTCTCGGGCAGGGCGCTGGTGCTGTCGATGCGGATCGTCGCGTCGGCCGGCAGCTTGGTGAAATCGGTGCCGGTGCCCGTCACCGTGGTGCCGCTGCTGCTGATGGTGCCCGGCGACGGGTCCTCGGCATCGCCGAGGTAGTACTTGCTGTCTTTCAGGTCGAGGGCGAACGCCGTGTCGATGCTCAGTTCGGTTGCCGTGTCGACCTTCTTCACGCTGCGCGTCTGCGCCACCGAGGTGCTCGGCTGGAAGCTGTCGATCACCAGCCTGCCGCCCACCTGGCACTTGCTCGTGAAGCTGGTGCCGGCGCCCTTGACGGTGCGCCCCTCGCTGCTGATGGTGCCGGCCGCCGATTGCGGCGCGCTGCCGTCGGCCGCGCCGTATTGATAGGCCGAGTTGGTGAGGATCAGCGGGAACTGCTGCTGCAGCACCAGCTCGGTGTCGCTGACGATCTCGCTGATCACGCCCTTGAGCTGCACGATCGAGCCGATCGAGATCAGGTCGCCCACCGACACCTGCTGCGTGAAGGTGCTCTGGTAGCCCTGGATCACGCTGTTGCTCAGCGAGGTGATGTTGCCGTTGCCGACCACCGACTGCCCGCCGCCCACCGACAGCGAGCCGGCCGGCGTGCTGTTGCGGATCCCGACATTGCCCTCGTTGTAGTAGAGGTTGCTGGTGGGCGTGCCGATGGTCTCGCGGGTCCAGTAGCTCAAGGTCTGCAGCCCCTCGAGCTGCGAGCCGTTGCCGACGAAGCTCTGCGCCTGCACCACGCCCTGCGCGACCAGCGACTGGGTGGCGATCGAGGCGGCCGAGATCTGGCCGCCGACGTCGAGCGCGCAGATCGGATCGCGATCGTTCAGGCCGATGCCGACCTGGCCGCTCGGCACGATGCTCAGCGCATGGCGCCCGGGCGTGCCGTCGCCGGACTTGACCGAGGCCTGCGGGCCCAGGCCGACCGAGCCGTCGATGCCCACTTCCAGCAGGCTGGCATTCGCGTCGAGACCGAAGCGCGCCAGCAGCGCGCGCTGGTAGGTGTAGCCGATCGAGGCGAGCGGCGGGTCGAAGGCCAGGTCGACCGTCACCATCTGCTTGTCGGGCTCGGCCTTGACGATGGTGCGCTGCTGGGCCAGGCCGAAGCGCATCGAGCCGTCGGGCAGCAGGGTGACGGGCGGGGCCGAGCGCAGCACGTCGCCGGGCTGGAAGAACGGCGAGACCGGCGCCGAGAACGACACCAGTTGGCCGTCCGAGCTGATCGCGCCGGGCCCGTCGAAGGCGAGCGGCAGGATCTCGAGGTTGGCATGGGGCTGGCTGGTGCCGATGCCGAGGTTGTCGAGCGTGTTGAGCACGCCGTCGAACTGGGTGCGCGAGGCCGCGATCTCGAGCGTGACCTGCTGCGCGGCGGCGTCGAGCCTGGCGAGCAGGCGCGGGTAGATGGTCGCGTCGTTCGGGTCGAGCGCGGCGGGCTGCGAGCTCGACACCGGATTGCCGCTGAGCCCGGCGCCCTCGGCGATCAGGGTCAGGCCGCCGAGCGTGGAGCTGACGTAGCGGCGCGCGGCGGTGCTGGCCCGGTAGTTGATCGCGTTGATGGTGCCCAGGCTCGAGAAGCTGACCACCGCCAGCACGATGTTGAGCCCCGGCTCCTTGAGGTTGAGCACCGGCTGGATCAGCGGCTGCGAGACGATGCGCTTGTAGCCCGCCACGCCGGACGGCTGCACCGTGTAGTCGGCATAGGCCTCGGCATAGCTGATGGTCAGGTAGTAGCTGGCGCCGGGCTGGATGTCGGTGAAGCGCACCACCTGCTGCGCGCCGAGGATGATCTGCCGGCCCAGGCTGTCGATCGCCATGCCGGGCAGCACGTCCACCTGGTCGTGCACCTGGGCGGAATCCCAGTGCACCTCCAGCCCCGAGGCGATGCCGTAGGTGTAGAGGCTGCTGTTGTTGATGCTCTGCACCGCCATGTGGTACTGCTGCTCGCAGATGAAATCGTCGGTCAGCAGCGCTTCGCCGGCGAAGTAGTTGGGACGCTCGATGGGAGGCGTGCTCATCGCGGCTCCCTCAGCCCGCGCGGGCCGGCGCGGCCGGCAGCGCGAACCAGGCGATCTGCACGCTCGGCGTGGTGTTGCTGCGCGTGAGGATGGCCGTGAGCGTCATCTGGAACGACGAGGTGCCGATCGCGGTGACGTTGACGGCATAGGGCACCTCGCCCAGCACGTTGGTGTTGACGGCGGTGGGCGGCACGCTGAAGGCCTGCGAGCCGTCGGGCAGGTAGTTGACGCTCACCGCCACCTTGTCGCCCGGCGCGGACAGCGTGCGCGTGTCGACCGTCTGCGCGCCGTGGCGCAGGCCGTCCAGGTTGGGTGGCGGCGTCACGGCGAGCATCGCGTCCTGCTGGTTGGTCCCCAGCGTGACGGGCAGCCGGCTGCTCACGCCGCTGCGCGCGTCCGCGATCTTGTCGATGGTGGTGGTGCCGGCCACCAGCGTGACCTCGGCGAGCTTGATGGCGTTGTCGGGCGCGTTGGTGCTGCTGGCGTTCTTCAGCACGGCCGCCTCGTTGGCGTAGTCGGGATTGTTCTTGTCGATCGCGGTGGACGCGTCGGGATAGCAGAGGTAGACGGCGTAGCTGTCGCCGAAGTCCCGGGTGGCGGCCAGCACGTTGCCGGTGTCGCCGGGGAACACCAGGAAGTTGCCGTTCGCGTCGAAGCCCGCGCCCGGATCCACCTTGACGGTATTGCCCTGCTGCGTCGGCAGCAGCCCGGACAGCACGCCCGGGGTGTAGAGGTAGCGGTTCTGCAGCCGGATCCAGTTCGAGAAATAGTTCTGCTCGATCGCCATGCTGGAGGCGGTCAGGAACATGCCGTCGGTGTAGTTCAGGCAGGTGGCGACGTCCGAGGGGATCTTGTCGGTGCTCATGAAAGGGGTCTCGTGTGATGGGGGCCCGGGCGCGGCCGGATCGTCATGGATGGGCCTTGTCGCCGCCGCTGCCGAGCAGCGTGTTGACGCCGAGCGTCGCGCAGCTTGCCGCCTGGTTCCTCGCGGGCGGCTTGTCGAGCAGGTGCAGGGTCGGCACGATGCCGATCCGGAAGCGCGTCGCGGCGGGCCGGATCCGCTCCAGCAACTGGCCGAGCTGCCGCACCAGTTGCTGGATCTGCGCCACGTTGCCGGCGGTCAGCAGGAAATCGGGCTGCGCGTAGTTCGGCAGCGTGATCAGCACGTCGAACACCCAGGGCGCGTAGCCCGACACCACCGGCCAGGGCGGGCTGTCGTTCTCCCGCAGGACGAACACGTCGCGGCTGGCGGGGTCGTCCTCCACGGTGATGCAGGCGGCCGGCGCGCCGAGCGCGGGCGCCGGGTTCGAGATGCCGACCGTGATGTTGCCGGGCGGCGTCTTGTGGGTTTCGCTCGGATCGGGCGGGTTCTCGCCGTCGACCGAGCCCAGCGAGACGCCGACGATCTGCATCGGCAGGTCGAGCAGCAGGTTGACCAGCAGCGAGAGGCCCTGCGGGGTGCCGCGCATGCGGTACAGCGCGAGGCTCTGCGCGATCACGTTGCGCTTCTTGTCGAGGCTCCAGTTGCCGTCGGGGATCAGGTCGACCCAGCCGCCCAGCCAGTCCAGGAAGCCGCCGAGCCAGGCCTCGATGGCGGCCTCGGGCGGCGGCCGGCTGCCCTGGCCGGCGAACTTCAGGGCCGGGTCGGGCGGCGTGGGCACGCCGATATAGCGGTCCAGGTCGGCGAGGATCTGCTGTTCCTGGGCGGTCGTCGCGCCCGAGATCGGCGGCATGAACTGCGTGTCCGACGGCGGGAACAGGAAGGACAGGCGCGGGTAGAACAGGTTGCCGATCACCTGCGCCGCCAGCAGCTCCTGGATGCCGCGCCGGCCGTCGAGCGCGCCGTCGTCGATGCCGGTCAGCAGCTTCTCGAAGATCTTCAGGTAGTCGCCGACGAAGGGCGCCGCGGCGTCCTGGTAGATCGCCGGCAGGTAGCGCAGGTAGGCCGAGGGCAGGCTGCTCATCCGTTCGCTCCGGTGGCGGTGATGTCGAGGCAGCGCAACTGCGGCAGCCCCGCGTAGCGCTGCGCCGAGCGGCCCGGCGGCAGCGCGGCCAGCAGCGTGTTGGCGCCGAGCTGGGCCATCTCGCCGAGCACGATGGTCGGCAGGTAGGTGTAGACGAAGCTGTCGATGGCTTCCACGCCCGGCACGCCGAGCACCAGGTGGCGCAGGTCGTCGGCGGTGGGCGCCTGGCCGTAGCGCCAGCCGCCCGCCGGGCCGCCGGTGGGCAGCAGGTAGTCGTAGAGCAGCGAGACCAGCGCGTCGAGGATCGGCGAGAGCTTCGCGCCCGCCACGCAGCGGATCGCGAGCGTCAGGTCGATCGAGGTGAATTGCGCGGCCTGCACCAGCAGCGTGCTGCCGGCCAGCACGCGCGGGGCGAGGTAGCCGTTGACGTTGTAGAGCAGGGTGCTGGTCTGGTCCTGCCGGTCCTGCTGGTTTTGCGGCGCGAGCAGCAGCAGGCGGCGCGCGATGGTGGTGGAGCCCGGGTATTCGCCCGTGTTCGGCCAGGGCGGGTACTGGTAGCCGAGCGGCGCGTTGCCGAGCAGGTAGAGCTGGATCGCCTGGTCGTGCGTGAGCGCGTAGGCGGCCACCAGCAGCAGCATCGGCGCCAGCGGCGGATTGGCCTTGGCGCGCTGCGCGTTCTGCGCGGCGATCACCGGGTTGGCCTGCATCGCGAGCGTGCGCGCGTCGTCCAGCGTCAGCGCCATGTAGGGCTGCTGGCGGTAGAGCAGCACCTCGCGCTGCAAGGCCGCGCGCGAGGTGGGCTGGCCCGTCTCCAGGCGCGCGAGCACGGCGCGCAGCGCGAGGAAGTCGGCGTCGTGCTGCTTGTCGGCCAGCGCGGCATAGGGCGGATCGCTCGGCGTGGGCGTGCCCGAGTACAGGCCGAGCACCCAGCGCAGGAAGTTCTCGTCGGTGACGAGCGGGATCCGGTCGGCCTGGTAGAGCAGCGATTCGCCGATCCAGGTCAGCAATTGCAGCAGGGTGATGCCCGGGTCGCTGTCGTTGTAGTCGGTCCACTGGTCGGTGTATTGCGGGATCCGCCGCACCAGCTCGGTGAGCAACTGCGCGTAGGTCTGCGTGTCGAGTTGCGGCAGCTCGAAGCTCATCGCGCGGCTCCGCTGCCGCCCGTGGCGGCGGTGACCAGCACCGTCATGGCGCCGGCGATCGGCAACTGGTCGGGGGCGAGCGCCACGTCGCCGTTGGCGCGGCCGTTCAGGCTCAGCGCCTGCACCGCCGTCACGCCCGGCAACTGGCGCAGGAAGCGGTTCACCACCATGGCCCGCACCGGCTCGCCGAAGGCCCAGCCCTGCCCGGCCGGGCCGCCGAACACCGGCTGCAGGAAGGCCGCGAGCTGCGCGGCGAGCGTCAGCTGCAGCGCGTTGCGCTGGTCGGGCGCGCAGTTCGCGGTGACCTGCGCGAGCACCGCGACCGCCACGAAGGACGGCGCGACGAAATCGATGCGCGGCGCGAGCGTGGCCAGCACCTGCGCACGCACCGCGGCGGCGACCGTCTCGATGGTCTGCGGCGTGGTGTAGGGCACCGGGTCGAGCGAGCGGGCCAGCAGCGGGATGCGGATCCGCTGCTCCGGCGTCTCGATCGCGCGCGCCAGCGCGACCTGCTGGCTGGCCTGCGCGGCCAGCGCGGCCAGGTCGTCGAGGTCGACCGCGCAGCCGTCGGCCTTGACCAGGGCCGGGCCGCTCGCCGCGATGTCGTCGGCGCCGTCGCCGTCCACGCCGCCGCGCGCGGCCGACGGATTGGTCACCGCGTCGATGCCGCTGATGCCGGGGCGCAGCAGGCTCAGGGTATTGACGCCGACGTTGCCGTGCAGGCCCTGGGTGGTGTCGTAGCGGGCGGCCACCACGTTGTTGTAGCCGGCCGGCGGGATCATGCCGTTGTAGCCGTCGCCGAAGCTCACCAGCCCGTTCTGGCAGTCGAGCGTGTAGACGCGGTCGCTCGGCCCGCACAGCGCGAAGTTGTCGACCCGGGTCCAGATCCGGCCGATCGTGTCCGGGCTGGCGTCGCCGGCCGCGCTGGTGCCGCCGCCGCGCGTGCCGCCGGCGCGTTCACCGTAG
>NZ_VWWC01000196.1:0-12239 GCF_011753175.1 Burkholderia sp. Cy-637
TGCCGTGCACGCGCCGCTCAACGGTGCGCGCATGCCGCCCAGCCTGTCGCTGCCCGGTTTCCATTCGCCGCCGCCCGATCCGACCGTCTCCAGCGGCGCGGTGCGCGCCCAGCCGGCGCGCATGCCCTTCTACGTGGCCAGCAAGGGCAAGACCACCATTTACCTGCTCGGCACCCTGCATGTCGGCGATCCGGCCGACTACCCGCCCGCCCAGCCGTTCCGCCGGCCCATCCTGGCGGCGCTGGCCGCCTCGCCGGTGCTCGCGCTGGAGCTTTCGCCCGACGACCTGCTCGAGTCCGCCGACGATGTCTCGAAATACGGCAGTTGCCGTTACCCCTGCCTGCCGAAGCTGTTGCCCGAGCCGCTGTGGCAGCGCCTCGCCGGCCGGCTGCGCGGCAATCCTGCGGCACTCGACGGGATCCGCCGGATGCGGCCCTGGCTGGCCGCGCTGGTGGTGGAGACCTACGACTCGCTGTCGGCCGGGCTGCAGACCGAATACGGCACCGAGGCGCAACTGCAGAACGTGTTCCTGAAGAAGAAGGGCGCGCGCGTGGTCGGGCTGGAGACGCTGGCCGAGCAGATGCGCGCCTTCACCGGGCTGACGCTGGCCGAGCAGCGCGAGATGCTGGCCCAGGACATCACCCAGACGCCGGCGCAGAACGCCGACGACATCAAGGCCCTGCACCGGCTGTGGCGCATCGGCGATGCCGACGCGGTATCGGCCTGGGCCAACGCCAAGACCGAGCGGCTCGCGCATTCGCGGCCGCTGGCCGCGGCGATCGACAACAAGATCGTCTACGAGCGCAACCGCCGCTTCACCGCGCGCGCGATCGCGCTGGCGGGCCCGAACCGGCCGCTGTTCGTGGCGATCGGCGCGTTACATCTGGGTGGCCCCAAAGGTGTGATCGAATTGTTAAAGCGGCAAGGATTTCGCGTGGACGCCGGTTGATGATGGGGAAAACCCACACTTTTACCGATTTTCGCGGTTTAACGATTGACATGAAACATTGTCAAAACTATTCTCCAATCCACAACGGGATTGACACCGGAAAGTACAAAACACTACGGGGTAGTAGCACTATAAGAAGCGCGAGGAAGGCTTTGCCGGCACGTGTTTGACGTGCCGGCAAAGGCCACCGGCAGTACGCCAGGCCAATCGACAAAGAAATACGAGGCACGCTTCGAGCGTGGTTGAAATTGGGCGTTCCGCCGCCCGGCCGGCCGTGGTCAGAGCCGGCAGGCGGCGGACGTGTTTTAAGCCAGTTTCAGGTCGGTAAATCATGCCGACATTATCGAATGTCACGATTTTGAATGGCGTCATTCAAATGGCATTTGAATTCGCTATTTGACGCGATTTAAAAAAGCAAAGCGCCCGAGGGCGCTTTTTTCATTGGTGACTATGATTCTCGCGGTGACGCTTGCCGTGAGTTTGTCGCACCGGCAGGCGGCGTCGGCGCGCCGCGGTCGCGCGCCATTCAGGCATGCGCCGCGCCCGGCGCCGTCAGCGTCACGCCCGCGTGCTCCAGCGCGTCGCGGATGCGCCGCGCGAAGGCCAGCGCATGCGGGCCGTCGCCGTGCAGGCAGACCGTCTGCGCATTGAGCGGCACCCACTCGCCCGTCACCGCCCGCACGCGCCGCCCGCGCACCATCTCCAGCGTGCGCGCCAGCATCTCGTCCTCGTCCTCCACCATCGCGCCGGCCTCGCTGCGCGGCACCAGCGAGCCGTCGGCGCGGTAGCCGCGATCGGCGAACACCTCCTCCACGGCGGCCAGGCCCAGGCGCCGCGCGGCGCCCACGAAGCCGCTGCCGGCCAGGCCGAACACGGCCACCGACGGGTCGAAGTCGTGGATCGCCGCCACCACCGCGTCGGCGATGCGCGGGTCGCGCGCGGCCTGGTTGTAGAGCGCGCCATGCGGCTTGACGTGGGCGATGCGCCCGCCCTCGGCTTGTGCGATCGCAGATAGCGCGCCCAGTTGATAGAGGACGCCGGCGTAGATCTCGCTCGCCGGCAGGTCCATCTCCTTGCGCCCGAAGTTCTCCGGGTCGTGGAAGCTCGGGTGCGCGCCGATCGAGACATTCTTCTCGACCGACCAGCGCACGCAGTCGCGCATCGCCTGCGCGCCGCCCGCGTGCCAGCCGCACGCGATGTTCGCCGACGTGACGAGGTCCAGGAGCGCCTCGTCGGAGCCGCAGCCCTCGCCGAGATCGGCATTCAGATCGATTTCCATGATGTTCTCGTCCTGAGGGGTGAAAGGGAGCCGTCAGGCGGCCCGGGTGCCGGCCGCCAGCGCCCGGCGCTGCCGCTGGTGCGTCTCGTCGCGCAGCGCGATCGCCACGTCGATCTGGCGCAGGTAGGCGCGCTCGGCCGCGAGCGCCTCGCGCGCGGCCTCGACGGTGGTCGGCACGAAGCGGATCGGCAGGTTCAGGCGCGCCTGGGCGAGCTTCCAGAGATCGGCGCGGATCACCGTGCCGATCTGCGGATAACCACCGGTGGTCTGGGCGTCGTGCATCAGCACGATCGGCTGGCCGTTCGGCGGAACCTGGATGGTGCCCGGCAGCACCGCGTGCGAGAGCAGTTCCTCGCGCGCCTCGCGCAGCAGGGCCGGCCCCGCCAGGCGGTAGCCCATCCGGTTGCTGTTGGGCGTGACGCGCCATTCCTCGTCCCACAGCGCCTGCTGCGAGGCGCTCGCGAAGCCGCCGTATTGCGGGCCGGCCAGCACCCGCACCGGGGTGGGCCAGGACGCGTGCGTATGCGGGCGGCGCGGCAGCGCCTCGCTCGGCATCAGCGAGGCGCACCAGGCCGGCGCCTTGACGCCGAATTCCTGCGCCTCGGGCGCGAGGCAGGCGGGCGCGGCGGCGCCGGGCTGGCCGACCGGCAGGCGATCGCCGTCGCGCAGCGCGCGCCCGCCCAGGCCGCCGAAGCGCGAGCCCAGGTCGGTGCTGCGCGAGCCGAGCACCGGCAGCACGTCGATGCCGCCCGCCACGCACAGATAACCGCGCATGCCGTGCTGCGCGACCTGCAGCGTGAGGGTCTGGCCGGCCGCCACCGGCAGGCTCCACCAGGCATGCACGCGCCGGCCGTCGAGCGTGGCGCCGAAGCCGGTGCCGGTGATCGCGATGCGCGTGGCGCGCGGGAAGCGGAAGCTGGCGGGGCCGAGCGTGATCTCGATGGCGGCCGCCTCGGGGCGGTTGCCGACCAGCCGGTTGCCGACCTCGAGCGCCAGCGTGTCGAGCGCGCCGCCCAGCGCCACGCCCAGGTGACGAAAACCGCGCCGGCCGGTGTCCTGCACCGTCGACAGCGGCCCGGCGCGCAGCACCTCGATGCCGGCGAAAGCGCGGCCCTGGCTCATGATGCCTGCACCTCCCGCACCGTGAAGCGTACGCGGTCGCCCGGCTGCAGCAGGGTGGGCGGCGTCTGCGCGGGATCGAACAGGGGCAGGGCGGTGCGGCCGATCAGTTGCCAGCCGCCGGGCGCGCTGGCCGGGTAGATGCCGGTCTGCGCGCCGCCGATGCCGACCGAGCCGGCCGGCACCTCCAGGCGCGGCGCGGTGCGACGCGGCGTGTGCAGGGCCGCCTCGAGCCCGCCGAGATAGGCGAAGCCGGGCTGGAATCCGATGAAGAACACGATGTAGCTGCCGGCCGCGTGGCGTTCGACCACCTCGCGCGCAGCCAGCCCGGTATGCGCGGCGACCGCCGCGAGATCGGGGCCGGCCTCGCCGCCGTAGATCACCGGGATCTCGACCTCGCGGCCCGGCGCGGCATCGGGATCGGCCTCGCGCCAGGCAGCCTCGAGCCGCGGCAGCAGCGCCGCCGCCGAGGTCTCGAACGGATCGAACACCACCGTGAGATTGTTCATGCCCGGCACCACGTCGAGCACCTGCGGCCAGCCGCGCGCGAGCGCCGCGACCGCCCAGATCCGGCGCTGGCAGTCCAGCGTGGCGGGCGGCGGCGCTTCGCAGACGAGAGCGGTATCGCCTAGCGGGTAGAGACGGGGAGCGGTCATGGGCGGCTCACGGGCATCGATTGCTGCGGATGATACATCATCAATAATTTATCGATAAATTATCGATAAGAAGAAGGCGTTACGACGGTTGTCGAGCGCATCTGGCGTACACTGCGGCCATTCCCCGCCCTCGATGGTTCCCGCCGTGCCAGACAAAGCGCCCCGCCCGCCTGCCCAGATCGTTTCGTCCGAACATCTCGTCTCCGAGACCAGCGTCGAGCTGTCCGAGCTCGAATACGGGCTGATCATGGCGAGCAATGCGTTCAATCGCTGGATGGTCCGCTGCATGGACGCGGCCGGCGCCAAGGACATGACCGCGATCGAGGTCTCGCTGCTGCACCACGTGGGCCATCGCGACCGCAAGAAGAAGCTCGCCGACATCTGTTTCGTCCTGAATATCGAGGATACGCACGTTGCCACCTACGCGCTGAAGAAGCTCGCCGCGCGCGGCTACGTGTGCGGCGAGAAGTCGGGCAAGGAGGTGCTGTTCTCGGTGACGCCGGCCGGGCGCGCGCTCTGCGAGCAGTACCGCGAGGTGCGCGAGCGCTGCCTGATCGAGACGCTCAAGGAGAGCGGGCTGACCAACCGGCAGATCGGCGAGGCCGCGCAACTGCTGCGCAATGCCTCGGGGCTCTACGACACGGCCGCGCGCGCGGCCGCTTCGCTGTAGGCGGGGAAGAAGAAAGGCGGGAAAGGCGGGCGGCTCAGCCGGCCGCGCCCGAGCGATAGGCGTGGCGCTCGGTGAGGATCCAGTCGAGCGGGCGGTCGTGCGATTCGCGCGGCAGCGCGTCGAGCGCCGACACTTCGTAGGCCACGCCGATCGTCACCGGCAGCGCCTCGTTCGGCCAGGCCGCCAGCGTGCGGTCGTAGTAACCGCCGCCGTAGCCGAGCCGGAAGCCCTGCTTGTCGAAGCCGACGCAGGGGATCAGCAGCAGGTCCGGCACCAGCGCCTCGCCCTCGGCCGGCTCGGGGATGCGGTGATGGCCGGTGCGCATCGGCGCGTCCGGGGTCCAGCGCCGAAACGACAGCGGCGTATGGGGCTCGGCGATCACCGGCAGCGCGGCGCGGCGGCGATGGTCGTCGGCGAGCCATTCGGCGATCGTGGCGCGCGCGTCGAATTCGCCCGGCAGCGGCCAGTAGAAGCCCACCGTGAGCAGCGGATGCTTGCCGAGCAGATCGAGGATCCGGCGCGCCAGCGCGGCATTCGCGGCCGCCTCGCCGCTCGCCGCGCGACGCAGCGGCGCGAGCGTTTCGCGCAGCGCCTGCTTGCGATTGGCGACGGGGGGGCGTGCTATGCTTTCGCTCACTTCGTGCTCCATGAAAAACGATGTCAACCAGCCTCGTCCGAGTATATCGCGCGGCCGCCATGACGCTGTCGGCGGTCGTACTGGCCGCGGGCGCCGCCGCGTGTGCCGCTCAACCCGTCGACGACGTCACGTCGAACGACGATCAGGTCTTCGTCCAGCTACGCGAGGCCGCGCGCGCCAACAACCCGGCCCGCGCCGCGCAGCTCGCCGCGATGATCCCGAATTATCCGGCGCCGTCCTATCTCGAGTATTTCCAGATCAAGCCGCAGTTGTTCGACAGCTCGGGCAAGGCCCGCATCGACGCGCCCGACGCGCCGGTGCTGTCCTTCCTGCAGCGCTACGACGGCCAGGCGATCGCCGACCGCATGCGCAACGACTACCTGCTGGTGCTGGGCGCGCGTCATGACTGGCGCGGCTTCGACGAGCAGTACAAGCGCTTCGTGCTCGACGACGACACCCAGGTGAAGTGCTACTCGCTCGAGTCGCGCGCCTCGCGCGGCGAGAACGTCGCCGACATGGCGCGCCACCTTCTGGTCGAACCGAAGAACTACGGCGATGCCTGCGTCGACCTGATCTCGGCGCTGGCGGTCAACCAGCAGTTCTCGTCCGACGACGTCTGGACCCAGGCGCGCCTGGCCTTCGAGCAGAACTACACCACCACCGCCGGCAAGATCGTCGACGTGCTCGGCCCGCGCCCGGCCGGCTTCGACCAGGCCGCCGGCGCGCCGCCGCTGTTCCTCGCGCGCGGCGTCGGCAGCGATGCCGTCTCGCGCCAGCTGGCGCTGATCGCGATCACGCGCATGGCGCGCAACGATCCCGACCAGGCGGCCGGCATGATGGGCACGCTCACCCAGCTCTCCAAGTCGGAGCAGGCGATCGCCTGGGGCGAGATCGGCATGCAGGCGGCGCTCAAGCGCTCGCCGATGGCGCTGCAGTACTACAAGCAGTCCGGCGGCGCGCCGCTGTCGGTGCCCGGCTACGAATGGCGCGTGCGCGCCGCGCTGCTGGCCGGCGACTGGCCCTCGGTGCGCTGGGCCATCGACCAGATGCCCGACGAGCTGCGCGCCCAGCCGGCCTGGCTCTACTGGCATGGCCGCGCGCTGAAGCAGGCCGGCGACGCCGGCGGCGCGAACCGCGACTTCGAGCAGGTGGCGGGCCGCTTCGACTTCTACGGCCAACTGGCCGCCGAGGAACTGGGCCAGAAGACCGTGATCCCGCCGCGCACCGCCGTCAGCGACGCCGAGGTCGACGCGATGAGCCAGGTGCCCGGCTTCGCGCTGGCGCGCCGGTTCTACGCGCTGAACCTGCGCCTGGAAGGCAACCGCGAATGGAACTGGCCGCTGCGCGGCATGACCGATCGCCAACTGCTGGCCGCGGCCGAATACGCCAAGCGCATCGACATGCTCGACCGCACCGTCAACACGGCCGATCGCACCACCGCGATGCACGACTTCACGCTGCGCTATCCCTCGCCGTATCGGCCGATCGTGGAGCGCTACGCGGCCACCAGCGGGCTCGATATCGAATGGGCCTATGGCCTGATCCGCCAGGAATCGCGCTTCATCACCAATGCGCGTTCCTCGGTGGGCGCCGGTGGCCTGATGCAGCTGATGCCGGCCACCGCGCAACTGGTGGCCAAGAAGCTCGGCATGGGCGGTCTCTCGCGCGCGCAGATGCACGACATCGACACCAATATCCAGCTCGGCACCTGGTACCTGTCCGACATCTACCAGAAGTTCGACGATTCGGCGGTGCTGGCCACGGCCGGCTACAACGCCGGGCCGGGCCGCCCGCGCCAGTGGCGGCAGGTGCTGACCCAGCCGGTCGAGGGCGCGATCTTCGCCGAGACCATCCCCTTCAACGAGACGCGCGACTACGTGAAGAACGTGCTGTCGAACACCACCTATTACGCGGCGCTGTTCGAGGGCAAGCCGCAGTCGCTGAAGGCGCGGCTCGGTTTCGTCTCGCCCTGAGCCGGGTGCCGGGGCCGGCCCGGGCCGCCTGCCGGGTCGAGCCGGGCCTTGGCTTTCGCGCGGGCCGCGGCGGGATCGCGGCCCGCGATTCGTTTCCCGCGCGCGCTCGCGCGGTCGAGGCAGGGCAGGCGGCAGCCCGATCGTCGCGGCGCGCAGTCGACAGCTGACGGAGGCTCGCCCATGGATCGACCGCCCCTCGCCCTGATCGGCGCTACCGGCTTCATCGGCGCCCGCCTGGTCGCGAACCTGGTTCGCGACGGCCGCCCGGTGCGGATCGCCGCGCGGCGCCGCGAGCATGCCCGCCATCTCGCCACGCTGCCGGTCGAGATCGTCGAGCTGGACGGCTTCGATACCCGCAGCCTGGCGCGCTTCGTGGCCGGCGCGCAGGTGGCCGTCAACCTGGTCGGCGTCCTCCACGGCGGCCATGGCAAGCCCTACGGCGAAGGTTTCCGGCAGGCCCACGTGGCGCTGCCGGCGGCGCTGGCGGCAGCCTGCGCCGAGGCCGGCGTCCCGCAACTGGTGCAGGTCAGCGCGCTCGGTGCCGATTCGCGCGGGCCCAGCATGTACCAGCGTTCCAAGGGCGACGGCGAGGCCGCGCTGCATGCGGCGGCGGCCGCTTCCGGCGGCGCGCTGGCGGTCACGGTGCTGCGGCCCTCGGTGGTGTTCGGCCCCGGCGACGCGTTCCTGAGCACCTTCGCGCGGCTGCAGCGCAGCCTGCCGGTGCTGCCGCTGGCGATGCCCGACGCGCAATTCCAGCCGATCTACGTCGGCGACGTCGCGCAGGCGCTGAGCCGCGTCAGCGGGCTGCGCGAGGCGCATGGCAAGACCTACGAGCTGGGCGGCCCGAAGGTCTACACGCTCGAGCAATTGGTGCGCTACTGCGGCGTGCTGGTCGGGCACGAGGCACGCATCCTGCGCCTGCCCGACGCGCTGGCGCGGTGGCAGGCGCGCCTGTTCGAGTGCCTGCCCGGCGAGCCGGTGATGACGCGCGACAACCTCGATTCGATGCGCGTGCCCAACCTGGCGAGCGGGCCGCTCGCGCCCGAGCTGGGGATCCGGCCGGCCAGCATCGAGAGCGTGGCGCCGTCCTACCTCGGCGCCGGCGGCACGCGCCACGATGCCTGGCGCGCGCGTCGCTGAGCGCGGCAGGGCATCGCCCCCGATTCACTTATTTTTGATGAAGCAGCAAGGTTCGAGCATGCAATTGATCATTGGCGACAAGAGCTATTCCTCCTGGTCGATGCGGCCCTGGGTGCTGATGCGGCACTTCGGGATCCCCTTCGACGAGACGCTGATCGAGCTGCGCAGGCCCGAGACGAGCGCGCGGATCCGCGCGGTATCGCCCTCGGGCAAGGTGCCCTGCCTGATCGACGACGACGGCCTGGCGATCTGGGATTCGCTGGCGATCGCCGAGACCCTGGCCGAGCGTCATCCGGCGCTGGCCATGTGGCCGGCCGAGCCGGCCGCGCGGGCCCGCGCGCGCAGCGTGTCGGCCGAGATGCATGCCGGCTTCGTCGCGCTGCGCGCCGAGATGCCGCTCGATATCCGCGCCACCCTGCCGGGCCGCGAGGCCTCGCCGGCGGCGCTGGCCGACGTGGCGCGCATCGACGCGCTGTGGCGCGACTGCCTCGCCGCCTCGGGCGGGCCGTTCCTGTTCGGTGCCTTCGGCATCGCCGACGCGATGTACGCGCCGGTGGTGATGCGCTTCGTCACCTATGCGCCGCCGCTGTCCGAGGTCGCGGCGGCTTATGTGGCGCGCATGCTCGCGGTGCCGGCGGTGGCCGCCTGGGCCGACGAGGCGCGTCACGAGACGCGCGTGTTCGATCACTGAGCGACGATGGACCAGGGAATGCGGCGGCGGCCCGGTGCCGCGCGCCGCGGCAAGGAGGTGATGTCATGAAGATCTACGCAGTCGGCGGCGCGATTCGCGACGAACTGCTCGGCGTGCCGGTCCAGGATCGCGACTACGTGGTGGTCGGCGCGACGCCCGAGCAGTTGGCGGCCCAGGGCTATCGCCCGGTCGGCAAGGATTTCCCGGTGTTCCTGCATCCGCGCACCCACGAGGAATACGCGCTGGCGCGCACCGAGCGCAAGACCGCGGCCGGTTATCACGGCTTCCAGTTCTATTTCGCGCCCGACGTCACGCTCGAGGAGGACCTGGCGCGCCGCGACCTGAGCATCAATGCGATGGCGCGCGAGCTGAGCCCCGACGGCAGCCTGGTCGGCCCGGTGGTGGATCCGTTCGACGGCCGCGCCGACCTGGCCGCGAAGCGCTTTCGCCACGTCGGCCCGGCCTTCGTCGAGGATCCGGTGCGGATCCTGCGGATCGCGCGCTTCGCGGCCCGTTTCGCCGATTTCACGGTCGCGCCCGAGACGCTCGCGCTGATGCGCGAGATGGTGACGGCCGGCGAGGTCGACGCGCTGGTGCCCGAGCGGGTCTGGCAGGAGCTCTCGCGCGGGCTGATGGAGGCGAAACCCTCGCGGATGTTCGAGGTGCTGCGCGAGTGCGGGGCGCTGGCGCGCATCCTGCCCGAGGTCGACGCGCTGTTCGGCGTGCCGCAGCGCGCCGACTACCACCCCGAGGTGGATACCGGCGTGCACGTGATGATGGTGGTGGACTACGCGGCGCGGCACGGCTACACGCTGCCGGTGCGCTTCGCCGCGCTGACCCACGATCTCGGCAAGGCCACCACGCCCGAGCACGTGCTGCCGCGCCATATCGGCCATGAAGGCCGCAGCGTCGATCTGCTCAAGCCCTTGAGCGAGCGCCTGCGCGTGCCGAACGAGTGCCGCGACCTGGCCCTGCTGGTGGCGCGCGAGCACGGCAACCTGCACCAGGTGATGAAGATGGGCGCGGCCGCGCTGGTGCGCTTCCTGGAGCGCGCCGACGCGCTGCGCAAGCCCGGTCGCTTCGCCGAGATGCTGCAGGCCTGCGAATCGGATGCGCGCGGGCGGCTCGGGCTGGAGACGCAGCCCTATCCGCAGGCCGAGCGCCTGCGGCGCGCGCTGCTGGCCGCGCGCTCGGTGGATGCCGGCCAGGTGGCGGCCGGGCTGCGCGGCAATCCGGAAGGGATCCGCGAGGCGGTGCATCGGGCGCGGATCGCGGCGGTGGCGGCCGAGCTCTCGATCGACGCCGACGCGGGCGAATGAGCGGCGCGCCGGCGGTGGCGATCCGCGCGGCGCGGCCCATTCGACCCGGTCGCGACCGAGCCGCGCGCCTGGCCGGCGCGCTTCATCGATATTCAATCGGGAAAAAAACGAAACCGTCACCCGCGGCCGATGCCGCGCGTGACGGTTCTGGGGGAAGCGATCTCAGCGCGCCGCGCCCGACACGCGCCCGTCCGGGCCGTACAGGCCGGCACGCGCCGGCTGGGCACGCAGCACCTGCAGGGTGCGCTCGTTGTAGTCCATGCGAATGCGGATCAGCATGCCGTTGTTGAGGTTGGCGTGGCGCACGCGCTCGGTGGCCTCGCGCAGCAGCTTCCAGCGGCTCGCGACGCTCGGGTCGCGCTCCGAGGCGGCGTCGATGCCGACGCGGCCGGCCGGGTAGCCGAGCGCGGCGAGCTGCACGTCGCGCTGCTTCTCGAGCGTGGCCAGGCGCTCGACCAGCTGGGTCTTGCGCTCGATGATGTCGGGCAGCGTATCGGCCGGCGAGGCCGCCGTCAGCGCCTGTTGCTCGTAGGCGAGCAGGGAGGCGAAGGCTTCCACCGTCGCGTGCTCGTCGTTGATCGTCGCCAGCAGTGCTTCTTTCATTGCGTCTCGCTCAAAACGCCGGCGCGCGGACCATCCGCGTGCCGATTGCGGTCGCCCCCCGCCGCCCTCAGCCGAGCTTGACCGGCGTCTGCACCAGCTCGCGAGCCGTCTGCAGGATGCCGTCCGCGATCTTGCCGGTGTCGATCGAGAGCGAGCCGTTGCGGATCGCATCGCGGATCGACGCCACCTTCGCGGTGTCGATATCGGCCGAGCCCGACGAGGCCAGCGATTGCAGGTTCGTCGACACGGAGGACAGGTTCACGTTCGCATCGCCGCCGGTGGCGGGCGCGGCGTCGGCCACCGGCGCCGCGGGGGCGGCGGCCTGGCTGCGCGACGAAGCGGCGTCGGAGGACGCCGGGCGGACGTTCGTGGCGGGGGTGGAATCGATTTTCACGATGAGCTTCCTGAACGATTTGAGCGAGATAACGGCAGGACGGAGCCGAACTTTAGCGCTCGATCTTCAGTAAATGCTTTCAGAAACAAAAGTTTGCACTCTTTTGCAGTCTTACTGGCCGCGCTGGCGGCGCCCATCATAACGGAATCTCGACCGTTCCCGAATCCTTCACCACCGCCGTGACGATCTGGCCCGCCGCGAGGCGCACCCGCACCTGCTGGCCCGGCCCCGCGTTGTTCATCACGCTGCCTTCCGACGAAATCGTGAAACCCTTGCCGGCCGCCACCACGCGCACGGTCTGGCCGATCGTCACCGACGAGGCGCTGCGCAGCATGTCCTGGCGTAGCGGCAGGCCGGCCGCCACGCGCACCAGCGAGGTGCCGCCGACTGCCTGGCCCGGGTCGGTGATGATCGCCAGCGGCAGCTGGGTCAGGTCGCCGTCGTGGGCGACCAGGTCGGCGGCCGTCAGCACCTCGCCGGGCGACAGCGCGCGGGCCGCCACGTAATAGGTGCCCTGCACCGAGATCTTCGACTGCAGGTAGAGCGTCCAGGGTTTCGCGCCGGCGCAGCGCACGCCCACCGTGGTGCGGCCCCAGAGCCGCGCGCCGGTCGGCAGGAAGGGCTCGAGCCCGGTGCAGGCGGCCAGCCCGCGCGGGAAGGCCGGCGCCACCGTGACGATCGCCTTGCCCGGCAGGCCGGCGGTCTGCTGGCGCAGGAAGGCCAGCGCGGCCTGGCGGATCGCTTCCGGATCCTGCTGGCCCTCGGGCACCGGCGGCGCGGCCTGGGCCTGGGCGGGTGCGGCGCCGGTC
>NZ_VWWC01000197.1:0-12095 GCF_011753175.1 Burkholderia sp. Cy-637
CGAGATGCGCCTGCGCGGCCTCGCGCTCGGCCAGGCCGCGCCGCAGCTCGTCGCGCGCGCCGGCCAGGCGCAGGCGCAGCACCACGGCCGCCGCGATCGCCGCCACCGCGACGATCGCGAACACGGCCGCCAGAACTTCTGCTTGCATCATCAAGACCCCGTCACGCCCGATCGATTGCCCGGTCCGCGTCGCGCACCGGCGCTTCGCCGCCCTCGACCACGATGCCGACGCTGTCGACCGCGAAGCGGTCCGGCAGGCTGACGATGGTCTGGAAACGGCGATAGGCGGCGCCCTGGCGATCGTCGGTGAAGCGCAGCGCGATGCTGCCGCCGGCGCGCACCACGAAGCTGCGCACCGCGTCCATGCCCACGCCGCGGCCCGACACGTCGGTGACGGTGCTGGCGGTCGAGAAGCCGGGGCGGAAGATCAGCGCGGCCACCGCCTCGTCGTTGCCGGCCACGGCCGGATCGTCGAGCCAGCCGCGCTCGGCGGCGATGCTGCGGATGCGCTCCAGCGCCAGGCCGCGGCCGTCGTCGCTGACGGTGATCTGCAGCATGCCGGCGTCGACGCCGACCTCGATGTCGATGGTGCCCGCCTCGGCCTTGCCGATCTCGCGACGCGCCTCGACCGGCTCGATGCCGTGGTCCAGCGCATTGCGCAGCAGGTGCATGAAGACGTCCTTCAACACGCCCGCCGCCTCGCTGCGCACGCGGTAGCCGTTGTCGTCGATGCGCACCAGCGGTTCGGCGCGGCCCAGGTCGCGCGCCAGCGCCGGCAGCGAATCGGTCACGCCGGCGATCATCTCGCCCAGCGTCTCGGTGCCCAGCAGGCGCAGCGTGTCGCGTACCGAATCGCGCATGCTCAGCCAATCGTGCGGATCCGAAGGATCGGCCGCCTCGAGCAGGCGCAGGCTCTCGTGGATACGGCGGCGCTCCACCACCAGGTAGCGATCCGGCTCGACCGCGGCACCCGGGCCACCCGGGCCGCGGCGGCCGAGGCTCACGCTGTTGATGGTCGCGTAGTGGTCGAGCGCCTCGCGCACGCGCGCCAGGTCGGTCATCAGCTCGTGCTGGTCCCAGGCGCGCGCGGCCTCGGCGCTGCGCAGCTCGTCATAGACCTGCTCGGCCTCGTGCACGATGTTGGTCAGGTGCTGCAGGCTGTAGGTCCGCGCATTGCCCTTGATGGTGTGCATGTTGCGGAACAGCTCGGCCAGCGCGGAGCTGTCGGCGCGCTCGTGCTGGCGGATGATGCGCTCGTTCTCGTGCAGGAAGCCGGTGGCGCTCTCGACGAAATCGTGGAACTTGTCCTGGCTGACCGCCAGGATCTCGCCGATCATCTCCAGGCGGCGGCGCTGCTCGTTGGCCTGCGCCGACAGCGCGCGCAGCTCGGTGACGTCGCGCACGCAGAGCATCAGGCGCACGATGGTGCCGGTCTCGTCGGTGATCGCCGACCAGGACAGGTCCAGGCGCTTCTCGCTGCCGTTCGGCATGCGCTTGCCGATCTCGTTGACCAGCAGGTGCTGGTTGAACTCGAAGTTGATGCCGTCCTCGCCGAGGCAGGAGTCGATCGCCGCGTCGATCTGCGCGCGGCCGTCCGAGCCGATGTCGGAATCGGCGAACACCAGCTCCATCACCGGGCGGCCGGCGATATCGCCGGTCTCGAAGATGCGCTCGAGGAAGGCCGAGTACTCGCGATGCACCGTGCCGCCGGGCACGATGGTCAGGATGCCCTGCTGCATGTTCTGCAGCATCGCCTGGATGTCGGCGGTGCGCTGCTTGAGCTGGGCGGCGTTGCGCTGGATCGTCTCGATCATGCCGTTGAAGGCGACGATCGAGCGGCCGATCTCGTCCATCCGGCCCACCGGCACGCGGCGCGTGAAGTCCTGGCTCGCGGCGATCTCGCTCATCATCTCCTGCATGCGGCCGAGCGGGCGCACGATCTGGCGATAGAGCATCAGGCCGACGGCGATCAGCACGATGATCACCACCCCGGCCACCGCCGAGATGGTCATGGTGGTGGTGGCGAGCATGCCGTTGAGCGTCGAGATCGCCTCGTCCTTCTGGCGGTTCTTCTCGATGCGCAGCGTCTCGATGATGCCCTCCAGCTCGTCGCGATACTGGGCGACGTTGGCGAACAGGTTGGCCTGGGCCAGCTCGGCCTTGCCGTCGGCCTTCATCTTGGCGGTGTCATGGATCGCGTCGAAGTAATTCTTGAGGCTCTCGCGGGCCTGGTCGACCAGCCCGGCCTGGGCGTGGCTGGCCGCCGAGCGGCCCTGCGCGTCGAGCGCGGTGTTCAGCGACGCTTCCTTCGCGTCGAGTTCGGCGCGCGCCTGCGAGGCCATGGCGGCGTCGGGCGCGTAGATGAGCGTCATCGTCGCGATCTGGACGTCCTTGACGTCGGCGACGAGATCAGAAGATGCGAGCGCGCTGGGCACCACGCCCTGCGTCACCTGACGAACGCTCGCCGCGCTGCGTTGCGCCTGATAAACGGCGTAGCCGCCGATCGCCGCCAGCGCGACGAACATCAGCGCGACAAGCAACGTAATGCGATGTCGGATGGTCATGTGAATCCCCGTAGCAGCCATGTGTTTTGTGTCGGCCCGCCCGTCCGTTCGAACTATCGGACGAATCGGCGGGCGGGCGCATTATGGCGACCGCGATATGACCGAACGATGACCCTCCGAAATTCGGTATCGAAATGGACAATTTCCACGTGATATCCCGGAGGAAGCCTAAAGATCGTCGAAACGATGCCGTTAACTCCCGGCCGGATCGCGTTTTCGGGCCGCTTTCCGGGATCGTCCGCAGCCTGCTCGGGCCCAGCTCCCGCGGGTCCATTTCTCCTCTCGTTTCCCCCTTCCTCTCCCCCGTTCGCCCGCGCTTCCCGCATCGATTTTTCGTGTCGGCCGTCCTGCCCTCGCCCTGAACCCCGAAAATTTCACGATGCGGAACGTTGCCGCGTGTCGTAAAAAATCGTGGTGCGGGGCACAAATCGGCGTTTTCGCAATGCCGCACAGCGTTGCGCATCGCGAAATATATTTTTCAAGACATTGTTTTTATTGATTTATTTTTGTTTGGAACGAGGCCTCTACGGGCTCGATCCGGATTCGGCGCGCACGTAGACTGGTTTCCATGGATCGACGGTTTCGCAGGCAGGCAGACAGCGCCACCCACGATGACCGTCACACACCGGATTCTTTTTGACTAGCAGGCGGAGGATGAAATGAAAGGATTTCGCTACGGATCGGACCAGGGATCGTTCTATATCCTGCCGGGCAACGACGGCTGGGAAGCCACTTTCGGCAACGACTCGCTCGGTGAATTCCAGAGCCCCGAGCACGCGGTCGACTACCTGGCGCGCGGCGTGAACTGCCCGACGCTCGAGGAAGTCGATACGTCCACGCTCGATATCCCGGGCCAGCTCGACGACTGGGAAATCGTCCACGTGTAAACGGCAGCGGGAGGCCCGCGCATCGCTGCGCGGGCCTCCCGCTTCGCCCGGTCGACAGCCGGCATCCCGGCTATCGACACAAGCCGCGGCGCGCAAGGTGAACCCCACCTCGCGCGCCGTGTTTCGTCCGGCGCCGGTTATCGCAAAGGCACGCGATCGATCGGCGCCGGGCACTCGCCCGGCTTACTTGCCCAGTGCGTCGACCACGCCGTTGAGCGTCGCGCTCGGGCGCATCGCCTTGCTGGTCAGCTCGACGTTCGGGCGGTAGTAGCCGCCGATGTCGACCGGCTTGCCCTGCGCCGCGCCGAGTTCCTCGACGATGCGCGCCTCGTTCTCCGTCAGCGTCTTGGCGACGCCGGCGAATTGCGCGGCCAGTTCCGCGTCATCGGTCTGCGCGGCCAGCGCCTGGGCCCAGAACAGGCACAGGTAGAAGTGGCTGCCGCGGTTGTCGATGCCGCCCACCTTGCGTGCCGGGGAACGGTTCTCGTCGAGGAACTTGCCGGTGGCCTGGTCGAGCGTCTTGGCCAGCACCAGCGCCTTCGGGTTGTGGTACTGGTTGCCCAGGTGCTCCAGCGAGGCGGCCAGCGCGAGGAACTCGCCCAGCGAATCCCAGCGCAGGAAGCCTTCCTCGTTGAACTGCTGGACGTGCTTGGGCGCCGAGCCGCCCGCGCCCGTCTCGAACATGCCGCCACCGGCCATCAGCGGCACGATCGACAGCATCTTGGCGCTGGTGCCCAGCTCCATGATCGGGAACAGGTCGGTCAGGTAGTCGCGCAGCACGTTGCCGGTCACCGAGATGGTGTCCTTGCCGGCGCGGATGCGATCCAGCGAGAAACGGGTCGCCTCGACCGGCGGCAGCACGCGGATATCGAGACCGCTGGTGTCGTGATCCTTCAGGTACTGCTCGACCTTCTTGATGATCTGCGCGTCGTGGGCGCGGTTCGCGTCGAGCCAGAACACGGCCGGCGTGTTCGAGGCGCGCGCGCGATTCACGGCCAGCTTGACCCAGTCCTGCACCGGCGCGTCCTTGGTCTGGCACATGCGCCAGATGTCGCCCGTCTGCACCGTGTGCTCGAGCAGCACGTTGCCGGCTTCGTCGGTGACGCGCACCACGCCGTCGGCGGGGATCTGGAAGGTCTTGTCGTGCGAACCGTATTCCTCGGCCGCCTGCGCCATCAGGCCGACGTTGGGCACGCTGCCCATCGTCACCGGGTCGAACGCGCCGTGCTGCTTGCAGTCGTCGATCACGGCCTGGTACACGCCCGCGTAGCAGCGGTCCGGAATCACGGCCTTGGCGTCGTGCAGCTTGCCGTCGGCGCCCCACATGCCGCCCGAGTCGCGGATCATGGCGGGCATCGAGGCGTCGACGATCACGTCGCTCGGCACGTGCAGGTTGGTGATGCCCTTGTCCGAGTTGACCATCGCCAGGTGCGGGCGCTTCTCGTACTGGGCCTTGATGTCGGCTTCAATCGCCGCGCGCGTCTCGGCCGGCAGGTCCTTCAGGCGCGCGTAGAGATCGCCGATGCCGTTGTTCGGGTTGAAGCCGATCTTGGCGAGCGCGTCGGCGTGCTTGGCCAGCACGTCTTCATAGAACACCGAAACCACCTGGCCGAACAGGATCGGATCGGACACCTTCATCATGGTGGCCTTCAGGTGCACCGAGAACAGCACGTCCTTGGCCTTCGCGTCGGCGACCTGCGCTTCCAGGAAGCTGCGCAGCGCGGCGCGGCTCATCAGCGAGGCGTCGATGATCTCGCCGGCCTTCACGGCGGTCTTTTCCTTCAGCACCTTCTTGGTGCCGTCGGCCGTGGTCAGCTCGATCTTGACGTTGCCGGCCGTGCCGATCAGCGCCGACTTCTCGCTGCCGTAGAAATCGCCCTCGCTCATGCTCGAGACGTGCGACTTCGAATCGGCGGTCCAGGCGCCCATCTTGTGCGGGTGCTTGCGGGCGTAGCTCTTGACCGACAGCGGCGCGCGGCGGTCCGAGTTGCCCTCGCGCAGCACCGGGTTCACGGCGCTGCCCTTGATCTTGTCGTAGCGTGCCTTGACGTCCTTCTCGGCGTCGTTGCCCGCTTCGTCGGGGTAGTTCGGCAGCTTGTAGCCCTGCGCCTGCAGCTCGGCGATGGCGGCCTTGAGCTGGGGCACCGAGGCGCTGATGTTCGGCAGCTTGATGATGTTCGCTTCCGGGCGCAGCGTGAGCTGGCCGAGTTCGGCCAGGTCGTCGCTGATCTTCTGCTCGGGCGTCAGCGCCTCGGGGAAGGCGGCGATGATGCGGCCGGCCAGCGAGATGTCACGCGTTTCGACGTCGACGCCCGACGAATGCGTGAAGGCCTTGACGATCGGCAGCAGCGAATAGGTCGCGAGTGCCGGAGCTTCGTCGGTGAGGGTGTAGATGATCTTGGACGTGGACATGTTTGATGCTTGGAACCGAGAAATTGACAGAAGATCGCTGACAGCGAACCAACCGGGCCGCGATCTAACCAACCGCGAATGCAGGGCCGACGAACCGCTTTCTTGCCCCGGCGACATCGGCCGCGCGCCGGGGTGGCCGGATCGCTCCGGCGATACCGCTGGGCTTGCTTACAGGTTTTCGATCAGCACGTTGCCGAAGCCCGAGCACGAAACCTGCGTCGCGCCCTCCATCAGCCGCGCGAAATCGTAGGTGACGCGCTTCTGCTGGATCGACTTTTCCATCGCGGCGATGATCAGGTCGGCCGCCTCGGTCCAGCCGAGGTGGCGCAGCATCATCTCGGCAGACAGGATTTCCGAGCCCGGGTTCACGTAATCCTTGCCCGCGTACTTCGGCGCCGTGCCGTGGGTGGCCTCGAACATCGCCACCGAATCCGACAGGTTGGCGCCCGGCGCGATGCCGATCCCGCCGACCTGCGCGGCCAGTGCATCGGAAATATAGTCGCCATTCAGGTTCAGCGTGGCGATCACGTCGTATTCGGCCGGGCGCAGCAGGATCTGCTGCAGGAAGGCGTCGGCGATCGAATCCTTGATGGTGATCTCGGCGCCCGTCCTGGGGTTCTTCACGCGCACCCAGGGGCCGCCGTCGATCAGCTCGCCGCCGAATTCCTTCAGGGCCAGGGCGTAACCGTAGTCGCGGAACGCGCCTTCGGTGTACTTCATGATGTTGCCCTTGTGCACCAGGGTGACCGACTTGCGGTCGTGGTCGATCGCGTACTGGATCGCCTTGCGCACCAGGCGCTCGGTGCCCTCGCGCGAGACCGGCTTGATGCCGAGCCCGGAGCTGTCGGGGAAGCGGATCTTGGCGCCCATCTCCTCGCGCAGGAAGCGGATCACCTTCTTGGCCTGCTCCGAATCGGCCGGCCATTCGATGCCGGCGTAGATGTCTTCCGAGTTCTCGCGGAAGATCACCATGTCGGTCTTCTCCGGGGCACGCACCGGCGAGGGCACGCCCTTGAAGTAGCGCACCGGGCGCAGGCAGACGTAGAGATCGAGTTCCTGGCGCAGCGTGACGTTCAGCGAACGAATGCCGCCGCCGACCGGCGTGGTGAGCGGGCCCTTGATCGAGACCAGGTAGTCGCGCACCACCTCGACCGTCTCCTCGGGCAGCCAGACGTCGGGACCATAGACGCGCGTGGCCTTCTCGCCCGCGTAGATCTCCATCCAGTGGATCTTGCGCTGGCCGCCGTAGGCCTTCTCCACCGCGGCGTTGACCACCTTCAGCATCACCGGCGTGACGTCGACGCCGCAGCCGTCGCCCTCGATGTAAGGGATGATCGGCTGATCCGACACGTTGAGCGTCAAATCCGGATTGACGGTGATCTTGTCACCCCCGTCCGGAACCACGATGTGCTGATACGGCATGGTCGACTCCAGTGAATGGCTGGGCTGATTGGAAAGCGTGTAGTTGCCTGGCTGATGCACAGAAAACCTTGGCCGCTATTCTAGCGCCCCGACCGGGCAAGGCGGCGCGAGCAACGCGCGCGGCTGCCGACGACCATCAAGTCTTATATAAGACAAAAGACTTGGCGTTCCGTATTATGCATTAAGATTCCGCCATTTGCCACACGACGCGGCCCGCCCCGCGCCCGCTCCCTCGATGCCCCTGATCGCCCTCAACAAGCCGTTCGGCACCATCTGCCAGTTCTCGGCGCACGAAACCCGCCCCTCGCTGGGCGACTGGGTGCGCACGCCCGGCGTCTATCCGGCCGGGCGGCTCGACGCCGACAGCGAAGGCCTGCTGCTGCTCACCGACGACGGCGCGCTACAGGCGCGCATCGCCGAACCGCGTCACAAGCTGGTCAAGCGCTACTGGGCGCAGGTGGAAGGCGCGCCCGACGATGCCGCGCTCAAGGCACTGGCGCGCGGCGTCGATCTCGGCGATTACGTGACGCGCCCCTGCCGCGCCGACTACGTCGAACCGCCGGGGACGCTGTGGCCGCGCAATCCGCCGGTGCGTTTTCGCGCCGCGATCCCCACCACCTGGATCGAGCTGTCGATCACCGAAGGCAAGAACCGCCAAGTGCGCCGCATGACAGCCGCGGTCGGCTACCCGACCTTGCGCCTGGTGCGCGTGGGCATCGGCACGCTCGACCTGTTCGCGCTGGGCCTTGCACCGGGTGACACGCTCGCGCTGCCGCCGCGCGCGCCCTGGGACGGTTTTGCGCCCCACGCATGAAAGTTTCATGACGTGCGTCAACCGATCCTCTCGACCACCCGTTATCAGACGCAGATGCCGACCGAAGCTATCCGGCATTGGCGCCAAGCCGCGGTAAGCCTGGTCCTTCCAGACCGAAGCCGCCCGCAGCCGTGTCCGCAGCGCCAGGAAAAATTTCCTGTCGCGTCTGTCAACCGAAAGGTGGATGGCCTCGTTAGACGAATTGACTCCTATGCCGGGTCATTTGGTTAATTAACTAAAGCTGAGGAAACACAAGATGAACAAACTGATCGCCGCTCTGGTCGCTGGCCTGTTCGCAACGGCTGCATTCGCACAAGCTTCGGCTCCGGCCGCTGCTCCGGAAGCCGCTTCGGCACCGGCCAAGAAGGCAACGCACAAGAAGCACGCAACGAAGAAGCACGCTTCGAAGAAGAAGGCAGCTGCAAGCGACGCAGCAGCACCGGCAGCTGCTTCGAACTAAGTAAGCAGGCTGTAAACAGCATCGGGGCCGGCAACCCGGCTCCCGTGCCGTTGAAAGGCAGATCACCGCGAGGCGATCTGCCTTTTTGTTTTGGCCGCGCCCCAGGCGCGCCCGGCCGCGAAGCTTTCAGCGGGCTTCGAGGCGCGCATCCCTGCTGCACCGGCGCGCGCGCATCGCGTACCATGCAGCCCTCGATTACCCGTTCAGGAGTTCCGTCGTGCGATTCTCCCCGCGCTCTTCGCTGTCCCGCCTCGTGCGCCTTGCCGTGGTTCCCGTCGCGCTCGCGTTCGCCGCCGGCGGCATCGCGCCCGCCCTCGCGCAATCGAACGGCATTCCGCCGGGTGCGAAGCAGCCGAGCGAGTTCCCGCGCGTGAAGCTGCGCGCCGGCATGTACGTGATCGACGCGGCCGTGGCCGCCAACGAGGCCGATCGCGAACAGGGGCTGATGTATCGCAGCCAGCTCGCGCCGAACGAGGGAATGCTGTTCGTCTTCAACGAGAACGCGGTCCATTGTTTCTGGATGAAGAACACGCTGATCCCGCTGTCGATCGCCTTCATCCGCGCCGACGGCACCGTCACCGACATCGACGAGATGCAGGCCGAGACCACCGACAACCATTGCCCGCGCAACAACGGCGTGTATGCGCTGGAAATGAGCAAGGGCTGGTTCACGGCCAAGGGCATCAAGCCGGGCATGAAGCTCGAGGGCCTGCCGCAGCCGCAACAGCAGTGAGCGCGGCGGGCGCGACGTTCTTGTAGCCCCTCGTCGTCCCTGTAGTCCTTGTATACAGTTGCAGCCTGCCGCCGCCAGCGCGCGCGGCGGGTCTGAAATCTCGCGCGGCGCACGCGGGGCCGGGGCTCATGCCCGGGCCGAAACCTCGTCCGGCGCCGTCGCGTCCTCGCCGAATCCCTCCGAATTTCCCCTGAATTTCCCCCGGGCATCGCCCGCCGCGGCACGCCCGATGCGGCTTTCCGGCTGTCTGCCTGCCTCGCCCGCCCGGTTTCGCGCCCCCGCTTGAATCCCGGCCCGCGATCCCCACCTGCAAAAGCCACGAGCACAGGCTATGCTTGAAATCTCGAAAAAGTAGTCCCGGACCGGTCAATCTCGGCCGATCCGTTAGTCCAGGAACCACCAGGAGGTTCACGTGCCCCGCAAAACCCCCATCGAGCGCTATCGGAATATCGGGATCAGCGCTCACATCGACGCCGGCAAGACCACGACGACCGAGCGCATCCTGTTCTACACCGGCGTGAGCCACAAGATCGGCGAAGTGCATGACGGTGCGGCCACGATGGACTGGATGGAGCAGGAGCAGGAGCGCGGCATCACGATCACGTCGGCCGCGACCACCGCGTTCTGGAAAGGCATGGCCGGCAACTATCCCGAGCACCGCATCAACATCATCGACACCCCCGGGCACGTCGACTTCACGATCGAGGTCGAGCGCTCGATGCGCGTGCTGGACGGCGCCTGCATGGTCTACGACTCGGTGGGCGGCGTGCAGCCGCAATCGGAAACCGTCTGGCGCCAGGCCAACAAATACAAGGTGCCGCGCATCGCCTTCGTCAACAAGATGGACCGCGTCGGCGCGGATTTCTTCCGCGTGCAGAAGCAGATCGGCGATCGCCTGAAGGGCGTGGCGGTGCCGATCCAGATTCCGATCGGCGCCGAGGATCACTTCCAGGGCGTGGTCGACCTGGTCAAGATGAAGGCGATCCTGTGGGACGACGAGAGCCAGGGCGTGAAGTTCGAATACGGGGAAATTCCGGAAAACCTGCGCGAGCTGGCCCATGAATGGCGCGAGAAGATGGTCGAGGCGGCCGCCGAATCGAGCGAGGAACTGCTGGAGAAATACCTGACCGACCACGACTCGCTGACCGAGGACGAGATCAAGGCGGCGCTGCGCCAGCGCACCGTCGCCAACGAGATCGTGCCGATGCTCTGCGGCAGCGCCTTCAAGAACAAGGGCGTGCAGGCCATGCTCGACGCCGTGATCGACTACCTGCCCTCGCCGGTCGACGTGCCCGCCATCCTCGGCCATGACTATGCCGACCCGGAAAAGCCGGCGGAGCGCCATCCGAGCGACGACGAGCCGTTCTCGGCGCTGGCCTTCAAGATCATGACCGATCCCTTCGTCGGCCAGCTGATCTTCTTCCGCGTCTACTCGGGCGTGATCGAGTCGGGCGACACCCTGCTCAACGCCACCAAGGACAAGAAGGAGCGCCTGGGCCGGATCCTGCAGATGCACGCCAACGAGCGCAAGGAAATCAAGGAAGTGCGCGCGGGCGACATCGCCGCCGCGGTCGGCCTGAAGGACGCGACCACCGGCGACACGCTGTGCGCGGTGAACGCGCCGATCATCCTGGAGCGCATGGAATTCCCGGAGCCGGTGATCTCGCAGGCGGTCGAGCCGAAGACCAAGGCCGACCAGGAGAAGATGGGCCTGGCGCTGAACCGCCTGGCGCAGGAGGATCCCTCGTTCCGCGTGCAGACCGACGAGGAATCGGGCCAGACGATCATCTCCGGGATGGGCGAGCTGCACCTGGAAATCCTGGTGGACCGGATGCGCCGCGAGTTCGGCGTCGAGGCCACGGTCGGCAAGCCGCAGGTGGCCTATCGCGAGACGGTGCGCACCGAGGCGAAGGACGTCGAGGGCAAGTTCGTCAAGCAGTCGGGCGGCCGCGGCCAGTACGGGCATGCCGTGATCACGCTGGAGCCGAACCCGGGCAAGGGTTACGAGTTCCTCGACGAGATCAAGGGCGGGGTGATTCCGCGCGAGTACATCCCGGCCGTCGACAAGGGCATCACCGACACGCTGAAGGCCGGCGTGCTGGCGGGCTACCCGGTGGTCGACGTGAAGGTGCACCTGACCTTCGGCTCGTACCACGATGTCGACTCGAACGAAAACGCCTTCCGCATGGCCGGCTCGATGGCCTTCAAGGAAGCGATGCGCCGCGCCAAGCCGGTGCTGCTCGAGCCGATGATGGCGGTGGAAGTGGAGACGCCCGAGGACTTCATGGGCAACGTGATGGGCGACCTGTCGAGCCGTCGCGGCATCGTGCAGGGCATGGACGACATCGCCGGCGGCGGCGGCAAGATCGTGCGCGCCGAGGTGCCGCTCTCGGAGATGTTCGGCTACTCGACCTCGCTGCGCTCGGCCACCCAGGGCCGCGCCACCTACACGATGGAGTTCAAGCAATACGCGGAAACGCCGAACAACGTCTCGGAAGCCGTGATCAAGTCGAAGGCGGGTTGAGGTTGGCCCGCTGAGGTTGGCCCGCTGATCGACATGGGGCGCCGCTCACGGGCGGCGCCCCGAATTCCGAAGCCCGTCCCTGGTGGACGGGCTTTTTATTGCGCGCGCCGCGGCGGCAAGGCGGTCGATGCAGCAACCGGCTCGGGAAGCGGATGGCGGCGGGCTCGCCGGGGCGCGCCGCGCTTCAGCATCGTGCTTCAACGCCGCGCGGGCGGCTCGCGCGAAGCGGCCGCGGCCTGCCCGGCCGCCGGCTCCGAAGCGATCGCCTGCACCACGTCG
>NZ_VWWC01000198.1:0-12017 GCF_011753175.1 Burkholderia sp. Cy-637
CCGCGCCCGTCTGGGCGGTGCTTGTCGTGGTGGACGGGGCCGGCGCGGTCGAGGTGGACGGCGTGGTCGCGCTCGGCGCGGGCGCCGGCGTGCCGGTGCTGGTGCCGGCCTGGGTCTTGGTGGCGCGCGTGGCGGGCTGGCTGGCCTTGGCACCGGTCGGCGGCACCGAGGAGCCGCCGATCGTCAGGCCGGCGGCCTCGAGATTGGCGACCGACTTCTGCCCGAGCCCCTTGACGCGGCTGGCCAGGTCATCGGCGCTCTTGAACGGGCCGTTCTTGGCGCGTTCGTCGATGATCGCCTTGGATTTCACCGGGCCGAGGCCCTTCACCGATTCGAGCGCGGCCTGGTCGGCGGTATTGACCTCGACGGCCGCCGCGAAGGTGGCGCCCAGCGAGAGCGACAGGGTGAGCAACAGCAGCAGCAGTTTTTTCAGCATGGCAAGGACTCCCCAGTAGAGCGGTGGAACCGCTGTTGTGACGGACAGGCGATGATGCGATGCGAACGGCCGATGTCGTGCGATCAAGCATAGGACAAATGCGTGCCCTTTTTGAGGCAGCGCGCGCAGTGTTGCGCATCGCGCCGGGGGCTGTAAAGGGGAGAAGGGCCGGCGGCGGGCCGTTTTGACCAAGTTTGACGGAAGCCTCCAGTCGGGCGGTGGATTTCCGGGAGGTCGGGAGCCGCGGGACCCGGGCAGGATGGGCTTTGGCGCAGCCAATCGCGCCGATCGTTTCGCCAGGGAGTATTCGGGCCGCCGTTGCGGCTGGCCCCTTGGCGCACGTCAGGTCGGATCCGGGGCCGGCGGCCGGCGCGGCGCCTGGCGGCCCTGGCCCACGCCCCGGCCGGTCGTTCAGCCCGCGTCGCGCAACTGGCGCCGGCTGACGTGGCGCAGGTAGAGCACCAGGGCCGCGCCGGCGATCAGCAGGCTCACGAAGTTGGCGCTCCAGAAGCCGCGCGCGCCGGTCAGCGCGGCCGGCACCCAGCCGCCGACGTCGAAGCCGAGCAGGTAGCCGCCGCCCACGCCGACGCCCCACAGCGCGACCGCGTAGATCACGGTCGGCACCACCGCCACCTTGTAGGCGCGCAGCACGAAGGCGGTGGTGACCTGGATCGCGTCCACGCAGTGGTAGAAGGCGACGATCGTGACCAGCGGCAGGGCGGCGGCCATCACGGCCGGGTTCGGCGTGTAGGCGCCGATGATGCGCTGGCGCAGCAGCAGCACCACGCAGGCATAGCCGATCGCGGTCATCGCCGCGAAGCTCACGCCGTGCCGCGCCAGCAGCCGCGCCTCGTCGGGGCGGCCGGCGCCGAGCGAGCGCGCCACCAGGGTCGAGGCGGCGATGCCGATCGACAGCGGCGTCATGTAGAGCACCGCGCCCAGGTTGCCGGCGATCTGGTGGCCGGCCAGCGTGGTGGTGCCGAAATGCGCGATGAACAGCGCCATGAAGGTGTAGGAGGTCACCTCGATCAGGTAGGACAGCCCCATCGGCAGGCCGAGCTTGAGCAGCGCCTTCTGGCGCTCCCAGGTCGGCGTGCAGAAGCGCGCGAAGATGCCCAGCGGCGCGAACACGTTGAGCCGCGCGACCAGGGTGAAGCCGATCAGCGCGAGCGCCCAGTTGATCAGGGTGCTGGCCAGCCCGCAGCCTGGGCCGCCCAGGGCCGGCACGCCGAGCCCGCCGAAGATGAACCAGATGTTGAGCGGGATCTTCAGCGCCAGCGCGCCGATCTGCAGGATCATCGCCAGCCGCGGCTTGCCGGCCGCGTTGGTCAGCGCGTTGTAGATGCGGAACATCAGGCTGGCCGGCAGCCCGAAGGACAGGATGCGCAGGTAGTCGACGGTGCGGTCGTGCAGCTCGGGCGGCGTGTGCGCGAGGCGCAGCAGCAGGTTCGGGAAGTGCAGCAGCAGGAAGCCCGGCACCGCCAGCATCGCCGCCAGCCACATCGCCTGGCGCACTTCCTCGCCGATCTCCTGGAAGCGGCGCGCGCCGTACAACTGGCCCGCGATCGGCTGCAGCGCCGAGAGGATCCCGGTCAGGCCGATGAAGACCGACACGTAGATCGACGAACCGAGCCCGAGCGCGGCCAGGTCGACGGCCGAGTAGCGGCCCACCATCGCGGTGTCGATCACGCCGAAGGCGATGATCGCCAGCTGGCCGATCAGCACCGGCCAGGCGAGGCCGGCGATGCGGCGGACGTCGGCGAACATGCTCAATCCCGCGAGATGCGGGCGCCGCGTCCCGGATGACGGCGGACCGGCGTCTTGGGCCGCTCGATCCGCTCGTAAAGGCGGAAGCGCTCGTCGCGGTCGGCCGCGCGGCGGCCTTCCCAGATCAGCCGCCAGACGTATTCCGACATCGAGCTCGGCTCGCCGTAGTCGGCCGGGTCCTGGCGCAGGATCACGTCGCAGTCGTCGGTGAAGGAGAAGTGCATGTCGCCGAAGTAGGCGAAGGTGGCGATCTGCGCGTCGCCCAGGCGCACCGGCGAGATGCACTCGTAGTCGGCCGGCAGGTGTGCGGCGATCTGCACCGCCACGTCGCGATAGGTCCGGCTGTAGTTGACGAAGGGCAGCCACAGCGTCATCAGCAGCACCCACATCAGGGTGGTGCCGGCGCCCGACAGCACCACGCTGCGCCACAGCACCTTGGGCTGGCGCGAGATGCGCCAGCGCACCAGCGCGAACCAGCAGAGCGTGGCGATCAGCGCGCAGGCGAAGGCGAGGATGTTGAAGTGCGATTCGTAGCCGGGCACCAGGCGCGCCAGGTTGCGGGCCAGCGGATGCGGGAAGCCGGTGATCGAGGCCAGCCAGACCAGCCACACGAAGCTGCCGAGGATGGTGAAGCTGAGCACCGCGAACCAGTCGATCGCGTTGATCGCGCCGCGCTTCAAGGTGGGCAGGGCGAAGGTGGCGAGCACCGCCAGCGGCGGCAGCAGCAGCATGTAGACGCGGTTGGTTTCCTGGCTCTGCAGGATCACAAGCGCGACCAACGGGGCGGCCACCGCGAGCGGCACGGCGATGTGCGGCCGGCGGCGCCAGCCCTTCCAGCTCACCCAGGCCCAGATCGCCAGCGGCCAGGCCGGCCAGGTGAACAGCGGCAGGTTCTTGGCGGCGTAGCGCAGCACCGCGGTCGGCGGGCCCGAGAAGCGCATCAGGCTGCCGTGCAGCCACTGGTTGAAGAACCAGTTGGCGTCGTCGGGATAGAGCGTGAGGGCGGCGATCGGCCAGAGCGCGAACAGCAACACGGCGATCGGCACGCCGACCAGCAGCAGGTGGCGATGCCGGACCTCGGGCGTGGCCAGCATCAGCACGGCGGTGCCGACGATCAGCGCGGCGGCCAGCACCGGGTTGCCGGACAGCAGCAGCAGGCCGACCGCGATGCCCCACCAGGTGGCGCCGTGCAGCGGCTTGTCGGTCAGCCGTACCAGGCCGTAGACCAGCATCGCGACCCAGGCGAACTGGGCCAGTTGCGGGGTGGTTTCATGGCCGCGCTCGGCCAGCCCGAAGCAGGCCAGCAGCACCAGCAGCGCGCCGTCGGCCAGCGTGCGGCCGTAGTCGCGCGGCTCGGGCTCGCCGCCGAAGGCGTACTTGAACGGCTGCACCTCGGGGCGGCGGCCGAGCAGGTAGGCGGTGTACCAGACGAAGGCGCAGGCCACGCAGAACAGGATGCCGGTGGCGATCCGCGAGGCGTTGCTGGCCGAGAACCAGGGGCCGAAGGCCTCGACGCCGAGTGCGCCGAGCCAGTAGCCGAGCGGGCCGTCCGTGGTGATGAACTTGCCGACCAAGTTGGGCAGCAGCCAGTCGTGCAGCGAGCCGCCCGCCATCGTCCACATCACGCCGAAGCCGGCGGCATCCTCGTTCTTCCATGGATCGCGGGCAAACAGGCCGAAGCCCGCGTAGACCAGGCAGAGCGTGAGCAGCAGCCAGCGCGGCAGGGCGCGCGTGGCGGAGGCGGTGAGACGAACGACAGGCTTCATGCAGTGATTGGCTTGTTATGAGTAGGCGCCGGGCGGCGCCGCTGGGCACTGCCGTGTTACGAGCATCCGGCATTGTAGACGTTGCGCACGGGCGTTGCCGCAAGCCCGGTGCCGCAACACGCGCAGACGAAAAAAGGGCAGCCTGGGCTGCCCTTTTTTCGGTTCGGACCATGCAGGCCGGCGTTGCCGCCGGCCCGGGTCTCGCGAGGCTGGCTTACGAGGAAGCCTTGCCGTTCGCGCGCGAGCCGAACTTGTTCTTGAACTTCTCGACGCGGCCGGCCGTGTCCATGATCTTTTGCTGACCCGTGTAGAACGAGTGCGATTCCGACGAGACTTCGATCTTGGCCAGCGGGTAGGTCTTGCCGTCGAGTTCGATGCTTTCGCGCGTCTGGATGGTCGAGCGCGTCACGAACTTGAAGCCGTTCGACATGTCTTGGAAGACGACTTCGCGGTAATCCGGGTGAATGCCAGGTTTCATGATGTGTCCTGTAATGGAGCGGTAGCCAACCCGCCGCGTCGTCCCGAACCGCAAACGATGCCTGGCGAGCCACTTGCCTAGGGTCGAAAAACGGCGATTATGCCAGAAAATCAGGCGGTTGGCGATTTTCGCGCACGGCACCCGGATTTGTCGCGCGCTTCAGACGGCCGGCAGCTCCGCCAGCGCGCCGGTGCCGGCCGGATCCTGGCGGTAATAGTGCGCGAGCAGCCGGTACAGTTCGGGGAATTCCGCCTCGAAGGCGGTCGGCCTCACGAACAGCGCCTCGCTGCAGACCGCGAAGAATTCGGAAGGGTGGTCGGCCGCATAGGGATCGATCAGCGAATTGCGCTCGAAGCGCGCCCAGGCGCGATCCGGCACCGCGTCGACGCGGTCGCAGAAACGGTCGTAGGCGTGGTCGAAGACGTTTTCCCAGCGCGTCGCGTCGAGGTGCGGCGCATGCAGGCGGCGAAACAGGGGCGGATGGCCATCGGCCTCGCCGCTGATCATGTCGATCTTGTGCGCGAATTCGTGGATCACCACGTTGTAGGCGTCGCTGCCGTCCGACATCTGCACGTCCTCCCAGGAGAGGATCACCGGGCCGCCCTGCCAGGCCTCGCCGCTGGCGTCCTGCTCGACCTCGTGGACCACGCCGTCGTGGTCCTCGACGGTCTTGCGGATCACGAACTCGCCCGGATAGACCACCACGCCCACCCAGCCGCGGTAGAGGTCGAGCCCGAGGTTGAGCACGGGCAGGCAGGCCTGTACGGCGATGCCGACCGTCATGGCCTCGGTCAGTTCCAGTTCATGCGCGGTCGAGAAGGATTTCTCGGCGAGAAAGCAGCTCGTCATCTCGCGCAGGCGGGCCAGGTCGGCGGCCGACAGCGTGGCGAGGAACGGCAGCCGGGCGAGCGTGTCGTCCCAGAGCGGGTCGGGAATCGGGAAACTGCGCAGCGCGCGATCGCGGCGGCGCGCGTCGAGCCACCGGGAGAGTCGGGAGAGCATCGGAGCGGGGGGCGTGACGAAACAGGCGCACGGTACCTCAATCGATCGCTTTTTGCCAGGCGGCGACCAGGCCGCCGCAGACGGCCACGCCCGCCACGAACAGGAATCCGTCGAGCGAGGCGAGGAAGGCGGCCTGGCGCAGGAAGGTCTGGTTCAGCGAGGCGAGCGCGAGCGCCTGCGCCTCGCCCGCCGCGTGGCCGGCGGCCGCGAAACCGCGCGCCAGCGTGTCGAGCGTCTGCGCGAAGATCGGGTTGAGCGGGCTGGCCTGCTCGAACAGGCGTTCGCGGTGCAGCGCGTCGCGATGCTGCTCGACGATGATCACCGAGGCGGTCGCGAAGGACAGCGTCAACTGCTTGAAGATGTTCTTGAGGCGGTAGCTGTGCGTGTAGTCGTCGAGCGCGAAATCGCGGAAGGTCAGGTTCGCCACCGGCAGCACGATGAACAACAGCAACAGCCCGCGCATCAGCAGCGGGGCGATCAATTGCGCCTCGCTGACCTGGGGCGTCATGCGCGACATCACGAAGGCGGTGCAGGCGGCCAGCGCGAAGCCCGGCACGATGATCCATTTCTTGCGCGTGACGTGTTTCGAGTAGCGCAGGTAGACGAACAGCGCGCTGGCGGCGATCAGCGAGGTGGTGCCGGTCAGGCGCCCGGCGTTCTCGACCGGGTAGCCGAGGCCGGCCTCGAGGAAGCGCGAGCTCAGGTAGCTGAACGAGGTGGTGATGTAGTAGTAGAAGACATAGAGCAGCAGGCCGACCTGGAAGCTGCGCTGGCGGAACGCCGACATGCGCACCAGCGGCGAGGGATGGTTCCACTGCTGGCGCGCGAACCAGGCCAGCGAGGCGAAGCCGGCGAAGCTGAGCAGGATCAGCGAGGGCGAGGACAGGAACAACTGGTAGCGCACCTGCTGCATCACGATCTGCAGGGCGCCTTGCGCGAAGGCGAACATCACGTAAGGCCAGATGTGGCTGTTGGTGCGTTCCTCGGGCGGCGCGTGGCCGCTGTCGGGCAGCGCGCCATAGGCCAGCGCCGAGAACAGCAGCGCGGGCGGCACGGTGCAGGCGAACACCGCGCGCCAGGTGAAATGCGCCACCAGCTCGCCGCCGACGATGGGGGCGAGCGAGGTGCCGAGCAGCAGCATGATCAGGAAGGCGCGCGTGGCGCGCGGCCGTTGCGGCGGCGCGTAGGTGATCTGGATCAGGATCCGGCAGGCGCCCATCATCGGGCCGATGAAGTAACCCTGCAGGCCGCGCGCGAAGGCCAGTTGCAGCGAGGTGTCGGCCGCGGTGGCGGCGAGCGCGCCCAGCGCGTAGAGCAGCATGCAGCCGCTGACGTAGCGGCGATGCCCGACGCGATCGATCCACCATTGCTGCTGGAGGATGCCGAGCACGGCCGCCATCGCATAGGTGCTCGAGGACCAGACCAGTTCGTCGGGCGAGGCGTTGATGCCGCCGGCGATATGGCTGGCGAAGAACGAGAAGATCGCGTTGTCGAAGTAGTCGAGGCCGGTGACCAGCGCGATCACCCAGGGAAACAGCTCGCCGCGCAGCGTCTCGATACGCCAGAACGAAGGGCGGGGTGCCGCCGTGTTCATGGGCGTGGCTTGCCGGAGCGGCTCCGGGCGCGGCGCTCGGGTTGCGCCGCTTGGGTCGGTTTGACCTGTTTTGCCGCGGCCTGGCGTTTGGCGATCAGCTCATCGGGATTGTCGCCGGCGATGCGCCGCTCGATGTAGTCGAGGTCGTGCCGCAATTCGGCGCGCACCGTCTCGACTTCGCGCAGTTCGCGGCGCGCGGCGGCGATCCGCTCGTCGAGCCGGGCGACCTGCGCGGTCAATTCCGTGTGGATGTCGCGCAGCGAGTTCTCCGAGTAGCGACGGCGCCCGCCGCTTTCGGCGGCCGGCTCCAGCGGCCGTTTCAGCATCTCGGTGATGCCGTGCAGCGAGAAGCCGATCGCGCGCAGGCGCAGGATGCGCGAGAAACGATCGAGGTCGGCCTCGTCGTAGAGACGGTAGCGACCCTCGCTGCGGCTCGGCGTGACGAGCCCGCGTTCCTCGTAGTACTTCAGCGTGCGCGGGGTGACGCCGAGGCGCTCGGCGGCATCGCGCACGGTCAGCAGGCTGGGATCGGAGGGGCGGGGCATCGGCAGCGGGGATTCGAATGGAACGTGGCCGATTTTAGATCAACGTGTACGTTCACGTACAGGTTGAAATGCGCAATAGTCCGCTGCGCGGGCTGAAGCGGGTGCGAGGAGGCAGGATGCAAAAAAGCCGCCTCAAAGGGCGGCTCTTGCTGGCGCCGGCGCGATGGCCGGCGGTGGCGGGGCTTCAGCCGCCGCGGCGCATCAGGTCGAAGAACTCCGAATTGCTCTTGGTCTGGCGAATCTTGTCGAGCAGGAATTCCATCGCCTCGACTTCGTCCATGTCGTGGATGAACTTGCGCAGCACCCAGATCTTCTGGAGGATGTCCGGCTTGATCAGCATTTCCTCGCGACGCGTGCCCGACTTGTTCAGGTTGATCGACGGGTAGACGCGCTTTTCCGCGAGACGGCGCTCGAGGTGCACTTCCATGTTGCCGGTGCCCTTGAACTCTTCGTAGATCACGTCGTCCATGCGGCTGCCGGTTTCGATCAGGGCCGTGCCGATGATGGTCAGCGAACCGCCTTCCTCGATGTTGCGCGCCGCGCCGAAGAAGCGCTTCGGACGCTGCAGCGCGTTGGCGTCGACACCGCCCGTGAGCACCTTGCCCGAAGCCGGGATCACGGTGTTGTAGGCACGGGCCAGGCGCGTGATCGAGTCCAGCAGGATCACCACGTCGTGCTTCATTTCCACCAGGCGCTTGGCCTTCTCGATCACCATTTCGGCGACCTGCACGTGGCGCGTGGCCGGTTCGTCGAAGGTCGAGGCGATCACTTCGCCCGCCACCGAACGCTGCATTTCGGTCACTTCTTCAGGGCGCTCGTCGATCAGCAGCACGAACAGGATCACGTCCGGGTGGTTCTGCTTGATGGCGTGCGCGATGTGCTGGAGCATGACCGTCTTGCCCGACTTCGGCGAGGCCACCAGCAGGCCGCGCTGGCCCTTGCCGATCGGCGCGATCATGTCGATGATGCGGCCCGTGACGTTTTCCTCGCCGCGCATTTCGCGTTCGAGCGAAAGCGGCTTGTTCGGGTGCAGCGGCGTGAGGTTCTCGAACATGATCTTGTGTTTCGAGGCCTCGGGCGGCTGCCCGTTCACCTTGTCGACCTTCACCAGCGCGAAGTAGCGCTCGCCGTCCTTCGGCGTGCGCACTTCACCTTCGATGGTGTCGCCGGTGTGCAGGTTGAAGCGGCGGATCTGCGACGGGCTGATATAGATATCGTCCGTGCTCGCGAGATAGGACATTTCCGGCGAGCGCAGGAAGCCGAAGCCGTCCGGCAGGACTTCGAGCGTGCCGTCGCCGAAAATCGTCTCGCCCGTCTTGGCGCGCTTTTTTAGAATGGCGAACATCAACTCCTGCTTGCGCAGGCGGTTCGCGTTTTCGATCTCCAGACCATTGGCCATTTCGATCAATTCGGAGACGTGCAGAGACTTGAGCTCGGATAAATGCATACGGAGAACCCGCCAGGGAGGAGATGCTACGAAAGATATAGGGAGGAGGGCGAGCGGAATCGCTCAGAGACTTTTGCGTCGGATGGCGACGTCGAATTAAATTCTAGCACACGCCGATTCGGGCTTGCTTTGCCGTTCGGCGCTTGCGCAAAAAGCCTGTTGCCGGTTGGCAACAGGCTTTTTGCGGCAATACGGATTTACAGGTGGCTGTCGAGGAAGGCCGTCAACTGCGACTTGGACAGCGCGCCGACCTTCTGAGCGGCGACCACGCCGTTCTTGAACAGGATCAGGGTCGGGATGCCGCGCACGCCGTACCTGGCCGGGGTGGCGGTATTGTCGTCGACGTTGATCTTCGCGATCTGCAGCTTGTCGCCGTAGTCCTTCGAGACTTCGTCGAGAATCGGCGCGATCATCTTGCAGGGGCCGCACCATTCCGCCCAGAAATCGAGCAGGACGGGCTTGTCGGATCTGACGACGTCCTGTTCGAACGATGCGTCGTTGATGTGTTTGATCAGTTCGCTCATTTGGTCAATACCTCATTCGTTTCGGGGACTGCCTGCGCTCGCCGGTCTTTGCACCGGCTGCCGGTCCAGGCAGCTCCGCCCCGTGGAACACGGCGGCGTGAAGCGCTTGCAAACCGTGGCTCGCGGGTCACTCGGGCGTCATATTAGCCTAAATTGCTATCCACCGTTGGCGGCGATAGTATCCGCTTCGCGAGTAGGGCTGTCGGCCCTTGCCGGCGACAACAGGAAGATGGGGTAGGCGCTTCGGAATACAAGGGGTGGCGCTCGTAGCGGTAATGCCGTGTAATCGCGGCGCGCGTCGATGGCAATGCGGCGCATCGGAAAGCGAGTTTCCTATTCTTTATTCTTCCGATTGTGCGAACGGGTGGTAATGCCTGAATCCGGCTCATGAATCGCGCCTTCCTTTCCTGCGTGTTCGTGTGGATCGATTGCGTTGCAGGGCATCGAATCGCGCGGCCGGCACGGCGTCTCGCGATGCGTACGATAAATCGGTCGCGTTCGGCGTGAAGCGGTGATAGAATTCGCCGTGACGGGCCTCCTCGCATGGTGGGCCGGTGAACCTGGTCAGGTCGGGAACGAAGCAGCCACAGCCGTTTTCCGCCAGTGCCGAGGGTCAGGCTCGTCACCTTCCCCTTTCTTCCTGTTCGATCAGCTGCCGCCGCGGCGTGTTCGCCTACTCCAGATCCCGATTGTCCTGCCTGCCCGCCACGTTCTACATGGCTGCATCGTGCATGCCGTTCATCTCGGCGCGAGTTCGCGCGGCGAGGATTTCGATGGCCGCTTGCCTGTCGGCGACGCCATACGTTACTGATACAATTTCCCGATGACCTATCAAGTTCTCGCACGCAAGTGGCGTCCGAAGGATTTCGCTTCGCTCGTCGGCCAGGAGCACGTCGTCAGGGCGCTCACGCACGCGCTCGACGGCGGGCGTTTGCATCACGCCTATCTGTTTACCGGTACGCGCGGCGTCGGCAAGACCACGCTGTCCCGGATCTTCGCCAAGGCGCTCAATTGCGAGACCGGCATCACCTCGCAACCCTGCGGCGTCTGCCGTGCCTGCCGTGAAATCGACGAGGGGCGTTTCGTCGACTACGTCGAGATGGACGCGGCGAGCAATCGAGGCGTCGACGAAATGGCCGCGCTGCTGGAGCGCGCCGTGTACGCGCCCGTCGATGCGCGCTTCAAGGTCTACATGATCGACGAAGTGCACATGCTGACGAACCATGCGTTCAACGCGATGCTCAAGACGCTGGAAGAGCCGCCGCCGCACGTCAAGTTCATCCTCGCCACCACCGATCCGCAGAAGATTCCCGTCACCGTGCTGTCGCGCTGTCTTCAGTTCAACCTGAAGCAGATGCCGGCCGGGCATATCGTCATGCACCTCGAGCGCATCCTCGGCGAGGAGCAGGTCGCCTTCGAGCCGCAGGCGCTGCGGCTGCTCGCGCGCGCGGCGCAGGGCAGCATGCGCGATGCGCTGTCGCTGACCGACCAGGCGATCGCCTACTCGGCCAACGAGGTGACCGAGGCGGCCGTGTCGGGCATGCTCGGCGCGCTCGACCAGACCTACATGGTGCGTCTGCTCGATGCGATCGCGGCGGCCGATGGTCCTGAAATCCTGACGATCGCCGACGAGATGGCGCTGCGCAGCCTGTCGTTCTCGACCGCCCTGCAGGATCTGGCGGGCCTGTTGCACCGGATCGCCTGGGCGCAGTTCGCGCCCGCCTCGGTGCTCGACGAGTGGCCCGAGGCGGGCGACCTGCGCCGTTTCGCGGACTTGCTGAGTCCCGAGCAGGTGCAGCTCTATTACCAGATCGCGACGGTCGGGCGCGGCGAGATGGGGCTCGCGCCCGATGAATACGCCGGCTTCACCATGACCCTGCTGCGCATGCTCGCCTTCGAACCGGCCGGGCCGGGCGGCGGCGGGGCGGTGCCGGGTGTGTCGCCGGCCGCGGCGGGCAACCGGCGCGCTACGGCACCTGCCGGTGCAGCAGCGGCGCCACGCGTAGCCTCCTCGGCGAGTGCCACGCCCGCGGTGCCCGCGATCGAGCCGAAGCCGCTGGCCAAGCCGGCGGCTTCTTCGGTCTCGCCGGCCGCCACGGTGCCGTCGAAGCCGCTGGTCCCAGAGGTGCCAGTGCCGGTCGCGTCGGTCGAAGCCGCCGCGTCGAGCGAGTCGGTGCCGAGCGTCGCGCCGGTAACCGAGCCACTTGTCGAGCCTGCGCCGGAATCGACCGATGTTCCTGCTTCCCCCGTAGCCGCCCAGACCGACGCGGCCCCGGCTGCCGCCGAGGTTCCGGCCGTGCCCGAGCCTGCGGTGATCGCGCCTGTCGAGGCGAAATCCGAGCCCGCAGCGCCGGTCGAATCCGTCGAACCTGTCGCGGCACCGATCGCAAGCCAGCCGACTGGGCCGGCCGCAGCGGTCGAGCGCCCGGCGCCGGCACGCCCCGGCGGCGGCGCAGCC
>NZ_VWWC01000199.1:0-11898 GCF_011753175.1 Burkholderia sp. Cy-637
TGCTGGCGCGCGATGGCGCGCGCGGCGGCCGGCTGTTGCTGGCCGCGCATCACGCGGTGATCGACGGCGTGTCGTGGCGCGTGCTGCTCGACGACCTGCGCGGCGGCTTCATGCAATGGCGCGCGCGGGGCGACATCGAGCGCCGCCCGCGCGGCAACGGCTTTCAGGCCTGGGCGCGCGCGCTGCTCGCGGCGCGCCACGGCGCGGCCTTGCTGGCCGAGCGCGAGCACTGGCTGCGCACGCTGCGCGAGCCGGTGCCGCCCTTGCTGCCCGATCACGGCGCGTCCGCTCGCGAGAGCCGGCACAGCACGCGCATCGTCGAGGTCGTGCTCGACGCGCAGGCCACCCGCGAATTGCTCACGCGCACGCATCACGCCTATCGCACCCAGACCGTGGAACTGCTGCTGGCCGCCTTGCTGATCGCCGCATGGCGCTGGCGCGGGCTCGACGCGCTGCGTATCGCGCTGGAAGGCCACGGCCGCGAGACCGAGGCGCTCGCGCACTACCTGCCCGAGCTCGATCCGCCCGCGCTGGGCGAGACGCTCGGATGGTTCACCAGCTATTTCCCTCAGCGTCTCGCGCTGCCCGCATCGCAAGGCGAGCCGGAGCTGGCCGCGACCATCGCCGCGGTCAAGGCGCAGTACCGCGCCACGCCTCGGCACGGCATCGGCTACGGCGTGCTGCGCCATCTCGCGGCCGATGCCGAGCTGGACGAACTCGCGACGCGAAACGCGCCGGAGATCGTCTTCAACTATCTCGGCCAGTTCGACGTGAGTGCCGACGAGGCGGCCGACATCCGGGTGCTGAGCACCGTGTCGCGCGACGACATCACGCCCGATCGCCCGCGCGAGCACCGGCTCGGCATCAACGGCGGGGTGGAGGACGGCTGCCTGCGCTTCGAGATCGACTACTCCTGCGAGCGTTTCGATGCCGCCGACATCGAGGCACTGGGCGCCCGCTTCGAGACGGCGCTGCGCGAGCTCGCCGCGCATTGCGCCGCGCAATCGCGCTGGTGCCCGATGCCGGTGGATTTCCCGCTCGCCGGCGCGAGCCGCGACGAGCTGGTGCGCTGGCAGGCGAGCCAGCCGGCGCTCGACGCGCTGTATCCGGCCACCGCGATCCAGTGGGGCATGGTGTTCCATAGCCTGATGCCGAATCACGCCAGCGCCTACGTCAACCAGGTGCACATGACGCTCGGCGAGCAGGTTGAACTCGGCTTGCTGCGGTGCGCCTGGGAGGCGGTGGTGGCGCGCCACGCGGCCCTGCGCACCGCCTTCGTCGGTTTCGAGCGCGAGCAGCCGCTGCAGCTGGTGGCCGCCTCGGTGCCGCTGCCGTGGCGCGAAACGGATCATCGAGGCCTCGCCGCCGAGCCGCGCGAGGCGGCGTTCCGCGCGCTGCTGCTCGCCGATCGCGCGACGCCGTTCGATTTCGGCCAGCCGCCGCTGATGCGCTTCCAGGTGATCCGGCACGACGCCGGCCGCCGCTTCGTCTGGACCTATCACCACGCGATCCTCGACGGCTGGAGCCTGCAGCTGATCTGGGCGGACCTGGCGCAGGCCTATGCGGCGCTCGCGGCCGGGCGCGAGCCGGCTCCGCTCGCGGCCGTGCAGTTCGGCGAATACGTGGCATGGCGCGCGGCCCGGCCGCTCGACGAGGACCGGCGCTACTGGCGCGAACAGCTCGGGGCGCGCACCGAGCGCACCGTGCTCGCGATCGAACAGGCCGGCCTCGAGGCGCGGGCGTCCGAAGCCGCGGTGGTGGCCCGCGTGCTCGACGAAGCCGGCACGCGGCGCCTCGTCGAGGCGGCACGGCGCAGCAGGGTGACGCTCGCGGCCGTGCTGCAGGCCGCCTGGGCGCTGGTGCTCGGGCGTCACGGCGGGCAGTCCTCGCCGCTGTTCGGCGTCACCACCTCGGGGCGCGACGTCGAGCTGCCGGGCATCGACACGATGGTCGGCCCGCTGATCGCGACGCTGCCGGCGCGCGTCGACATCGACCCGCGGGCGACGCTCGGCGACTGGCTGCGCGCGGTCCATGCGCGGCACGTGGAGCGCGAGTCCCACGGCCTGCTCGATCTCGTCGAGATCCAGCGCGAATCGGGCGTGCGCGCCGGGCAACCGCTGTTCGACACGCTGCTGGTGGTCGAGAACTATCCGGCGGCCGAGCACGACGCGCGCGCGGCGCTGGGCATGCGCGACTACGACTTCATCGACGACACCCACTACGGGCTGACCGTGACGGTAAAACCCGGCGCCCGCCTGCATTTCGACATCGCATTCGATCGTACGCGGTACCACATCAAGGACATCGAGATCATGACCGACCATCTGAACGCGGCACTGAACCGCCTTCCCGACCAACTCGAACAGCCCGTCGAGGCCCTGCTCGCGGGCGGGAGCCCGGCACCGGCGCCGGCATCCGGCGAGGGGCTGAGCCGCACCTGCCGGCAGGGCGAACTGCGCCTGGGGCGCAACCTAGTGCCGCACCTGATCGAGGATCACGCGGCCGGCACGCCCACCCGCTGCGCGCTCGTCTGCAACGGCAAGCGCTATACCTACGACGAACTCAATCGCGCCGCGAACCGGCTCGCGAATCGCCTGATGCAGGCCTGCCCCGAACTCGGCACGGATTCGCTGGTCGGCCTGCGCATCACGCGCAGCGACCGCCTCGCGGTGGCCGTGCTGGCGATCTGGAAGATCGGCGCGGCCTATATTCCGATCGATCCGGTGCTGCCGCCCCAGCGCATGCAGGAGATGCTCGAATCGGCCGCCGCGACGGTGGTGATCGCCGATGCCGCGGTGGCCGCCGTCGAGCCGGCCACCGCCGGCGTGAGCCGCTTCGTGTTCGAGGAGCTGGCCGCGCCCGACGCGACGCTCGAGCACAACCCGGAGGTGCACGTGTCGGGGCACGACCTCGCCTACGTGCTGTTCACCTCGGGCTCGACCGGCAAGCCGAAGGGCGCCATGATCGAGCACATCGGCATGCTCAACAACATCGTCAACAAGGCGCACGACATGCGCATCGACGCGCAGTGCCGCGTCGCGCAGAACGCATCGATGAGCTTCGACGTGTCGGTCTGGCAGATGTTCATCGCGCTGGCCCAGGGCGGCACGACCTTCGTCTACGACGATCGCACCGTGCACGATATCGACGGGCTGCTGCGCCGGCTCCACGACGATCGCATCACGATCCTGGAGGTGGTGCCCACCTACCTGCTGGCGCTGGTCGAGCACCTCGAGGCACACCCCGGCCTGCCGCGGCCCGAGGCGATGACCTACCTGATGGTCAACGGCGAGACCATCGACGCCGCGCTGCTGCAGCGCTGGTTCGCGCTGATGCCGAACACCCACGTGTTCAACGCCTACGGGCCCACCGAGGCCTCGGACGACATCACCCACCACCTGATGTCGCCCGGCGACGTGATCGAGAATCCGGTGCCGATCGGCCGCGCGCTCGCCAATTTCGACATCTACATCGTCGACGAGCAGTTGAATCCGGTGCCGATCGGCACGCGCGGCGAGATCGTGGTGACCGGCGTGGGCGTGGGGCGCGGCTACGTGGGCATGGCCGGGGCCACCGCCAAGGCCTTCGTGGAGAGCCCGTTCCCCGACCGCTACAAGGGCCGCCTGTACCGCACCGGCGACCTCGGCGTGATGCGCGAGGACGGCGTGCTGATGTTCCACGGCCGCAAGGACCGGCAGGTGAAGGTGCGCGGCATGCGCATCGAGCTGGAGGAGGTGGAAGCCAGCCTGCGCGCGATCGAGGCCGTGCGCCAGGCCGCCGTGCTGCTGATCCAGCCCGAACGGGGCGAGGCCTTCCTGTGCGCCTACGTGGTGCCGCACGAGGCCGAGCAGCGCGAGGCGATCGTCGAGGCGCTCAAGGCGAAACTGCCGCCCTACATGGTGCCGTCGGTGTTCCGCTTCGAGACGGCGCTGCCGCAGCTGCCGAGCGGCAAGATCGACCGCAACCGCCTGCGCGAGGAATTCCGCCACGAGCCGTCGCGGGTGGCGCGCGTCGCGCCGCAGACACCGGTGCAGTGCCGGCTGACCGAGGTGTTCGCCGAGGTGCTCGGCCATGACGGCTTCGGCATCCACGACGATTTCTTCGAGCTGGGCGGCGACTCGTTCAAGGCGATCCGGATCGCGGCCAAGTACGGCGCGCCCCTGGAAGTGACCGACATCTACGATCATCCGAGCATCGAGGCGCTGGCCGAGTACCTGGAGCGCGCGCCCACCGAGTCCGGCTCGGTGGTGCTGATGGCGGGCGACACGGCGCGCGCGAAGGCCGTGCTGGTGTGCGTGGCCAATGCCGCCGGCGGCCCGGTCAGTTTCGTCGACACCAGCCGCGCGGTGGGCCGGCACGAGGCCGACCTGGCCTTGTTCGCGGTGAAGCTGCCGCGCACGCCGGTGGGCGACGACGCGGCGCTGCTGGCCGAGATCCGGCGCCTGGCCGGCCAGGTCTGCGACGACCTGCTGGCGGCCACCACGCTGCCGGTGATCGTGTTCGCGCAGTGCAACGGCTCGGCGCTGGCGATCGCGATCGCACGCGAGCTCTCGCGCCGCAAGGCCGACCTGCGCGCGCTCTGCATCGGCGGCGCGCTGATGCGCATGCGTCACGGCAAGCCCGACACCCGCAGCGACGCGCAGATCTTCGCCTTCCTCGGCGGCATGGGCGCGACGCTGCCAGCCCAGGCCGACGAGCAGGCGTTCTTCCTGCACGACTTCCGCTACGACAGCTGGCTCGCCGACGTCTACTACGATCACCTGAACGACGAGATGCAGGCCGGCGCGCTGCAGGCACTGGACGTGCCGGTGTGGTGCATGGTGGGCACCGAGGACCCGTTGGTGGAGGGTTACGCCGAGCGCCACGAGGACTGGCTCAAGCTCGGCCGGCAGGTGCGCCTCGTCGAGTACGCCGGCATCGGCCACTACCTGCTGCGCGATTGTCCCGACGCGCTGGCGCGCGCGCTCGGCGACGTCTGGCGCGATGCCGAGCAGGCCGCCCAGGCCGCCAGCAGGGAGGCCGTGGCATGAGCGCGTCGGGCTCCCGCATCGCCTTCGTCCATATTCCGCGCACGGCCGGCACCGCGTTCGGCGAGCATCTCGACCAGCTCCACGCGGGCGCCAGGATCGCGAAGTTCTACGTCGACGACGAGCATCCGGTGGTGAACGGCCGGATCGACGCGTATCGCGCGCTCGACGAAGCGGACAAGGCCTCGTACGCGATGCTGCGTGGCCATTTCCCGTACGGCTTCGACGACAGCGAGCACGGCAGCCGCTACGTCACGCTGCTGCGCGAGCCGGTCTCGCGGCTCGTGTCGTACTACTTCTACGCGCTTAAGGAGCCGCTCAACTACCTGCATGCATACCTGTTCCAGCGCCGCATCGGGCTCGAGCGCTTCCTCGCCAGCGAGGCGAGCATCGATCTCGACAACGCCCAGGTGCGGGCCGTCTCGGGCGCGCATTTCGATTCGCCGCGCGCGCGCGTCGGTCCCGAGCACCTGGAGATGGCCAAGCACAACCTGGTCGAGCGTTTCGCGGCTTTCGGCCTGACCGAGCGCTTCGACGAATCGATGCGGCGCTTCTGCGCGCGCTTCGGCTGGCCCGCGGCCGGCGTGGAGCGGCGCAACGAGGGCAGCTACGCGCGTGACCTGACGCTGAGCCCGGCTTGCCGGGAGCACGTCGAGCACAGCAATCGCTTCGACATCGAGTTGTACCGATTCGCGCTCGAACGCTTCGACCGGGAGGCCGCCCCGGCCGCTCACGACGAGCTTCGAGACACCGACACCGCAAGGACTACAAGGAGCTGAGCCCATGACCACCCTGGACCTGAGGCCGCTGAGCGGCACCATCGGCGCCCAAGTGCGCAACCGTACGCTGGCGGGCATCGTCGAGCACGGCGGCGTCGAGGAGATCCGCGCGGCGCTGCTGCGCCACAAGGTGCTGTTCTTCACCGACCAGCCCGCGCTCGAGGTCGACACGCAGATCGCGTTCGCGCGTCTGTTCGGCGAGATCGAGACGAATTTCCCCTCGTTCTCGGCCAAGCCCGACGGGCGCCCCGAGGTAACGGTATTCGACGCCGACGTGCCCAGCGGGCGCGCGTCGATCTGGCATACCGACCTGAGCGTCGCGAAGGCGCCGACCGCGCTGGGCGTGCTGTGCGTGATGGAGACGCCGGCCAGCGGCGGCGACACCATGTGGGCCGACCTCGAGGCGGCCTACGAGAGCCTGTCGCCGGGCATGCAGGCCTTCCTCGAAGGCCAGCGCGCGGTGCACGACATGACCACCGAGCAGTATTCGCAGCGCCCGGGCGCGTTCCAGGGCAAGGGCCGCACCGACATCGACCTGAGCAAGCTGTTCGGCGCGGAGCATCCCGTGGTGCGCGTGCATCCGGAGACCGGCCGCAAGTGCCTGTTCGTCAATCCCTTCATGACCTCGCACCTGGCGGGTTTCCATTCCGCCGAGAGCGCGACGATCCTGAACTACCTGTATGCGCAGATGGAGAAGCCGCAGTTCACGGTGCGCTGGCACTGGTCGAACGGCGACGTCGCGCTCTGGGACAACCGCTGCACCATGCACACCGCGGTGGACGACTACGGCGCCGGGCGGCGCTTCGCGCGGCGCGTGTGCGTGCGCGGCGACGTGCCGTTCGGCGTGGCCCGCGAGGCGGCCACCGCCGCCGAACCTGCCTGACGAGGTCGCGCGGGGCGCGATCGATTGCGCCACGGCCGTCAGGCCGTGGTTCTCCTACCTGAATCCGAACCTCATCATGAACTCATCGACCATGCAATCCGGCGTCGACTTCTCCGGCTCCGTCTATCTCGCCTCTAGCACCGTGCGCGCGGTCGCGCAGCGCCTGAACTGGCGCGCGAAGGTGCTCATCAGCGGCTATGAGCAGGATTTTCGCGGCAAGCGCGTGCTGGATCTCGCCAGCCACGACGGACGCTTTATGCACGCCGCGCTCGCGCACGGCGCGGCCAAGGTGGTGGGCGTGGAGGTGCGCGAAAGCCACCTCGACGCCGCGCGCGCGAACCTGGCCCAGGGCGGCCATGCGCGCGAGCGCTACGAGGTGGTGGCCGGCGATCTCGTGGAATACCTGCGCTCGGTCGAGCCGGGCGGCTTCGACACGATCCTCTGCTTCGGCGTGCTGAGCCACCTGATCGAGCATATCGACGTGATGCGCGAGATCGGCCGCATCGCGCCGGGCGCCTTCATCCTCGATACCTGGGTGGCGCGCGAGCGCTGGAACCTGCGCGAGCGGCTGCGCAACCGCCGCGTCAACGCCTTCGTGCGCAACATGCAGCAGGGCGGCTTCGGCAAGCGCTCGCTGCTCACGCGCATGCAGGGCTGGTTCGACGACGTGCTGCCCAGCGAGCGCAGCCGCACCGGCAACCTGGTGCTGCTGTACGAGGACGCCGCGGCGCCGGGCGCCACCGCGCGCCAGAGCGGCCTGATGGGCTGGGCCAATCGCTCGGCCGTGGAGATGCTGTTCGATCATTACGGCCTCGATCACGAGCGGGTCGACTGGCACGCGCAGGGCCTCACCGACTGGAGCGATCTCGAGGACTACCGCAGCGGCTCCCGCGAGAGCTGGGTGGCCCGTGCGCGGCGAGCCTGAGGGAGCGCGCCCGTGAGCATGACCTTCCGAGACAAGGTGCGCGAGCGCTGGCCGCACTACGACGATCGCCGCGGCATCTTCCAGGCCGGCGCCACGCCCGACGAAATGCGGCGCGTGGCGAGCGAGACGCAGCTCGACTGCAAGCTGACCTGCCGCACGCATCTGCAGGCTTTCGAGGCCCACCTGCCGAAGCTGTATTTCCAGGGCGACGTGGCCGACTGCGATTTCGCCGCGCTGCCGCCGCGCTACGTGATCAAGCCGCGCTGCCAGACCGGCGTGCTGATGCTGATGGATCGCGGTACCGACCTGAAGACGGGCGCGGCGTTCGCGCCCGAGGAGGTCCGCGCCTTCTTCGCGCGCCAATGGTGCTATCGCGGCCTGAACAATCACGTGATCGTCGAGGAGATGGTCGAGAACCGCGACGGCTCGCCCTGCGTGTCGCAGTTCAAGTGCCTGACCTTCCACGGTCGCGTGGAGTACATCCACTACGTGACCGTGGGCTACGACCTGGGCTGTGTCGCCTACGACTACGACCGCGACTGGCGGCGCGCCGCGCTCTATCACAGCGCGCAGCCGATCGAGCGCGAGATCGCACGGCCGGCGCACTTCGATCGCGTGATCACGCTGGCCGAGCAGCTCGCCGACTACTACCGCGGCTGGACCGGCATCGAGCACGTGCGCGTCGACCTGTTCGATTCGGACCGCGGGCCGGTGTTCGGCGAGTACGCCGGTGGTACCAACGGCGGCGAGGGCTTCACCGACGAGGCGCAGCGGCTGCTGGGCACCTTGTGGCGAGGCGGGGCCGGTCCATCCTGACAGGAGTGAGAGCATGACATCCACCGATTCATCCGGTCCGGTGTGCGTCAAGCAGGTGCTGCGGGTCCGCCATGCCGATTCGACCCGCATGGTGCGCCCCGGCGACTTCGACAGCCGCGTCGTCGCGCGCCACGCCTCGCTGGCCGAGTTGCCCGAGCGCGCGCGCTACGTGCCGCTGTACGCGGACTGGCGCGCCGAGCGGCTCGTTCATGGCCGCTGGGAGGGCGATGCCGGGTTGAGCGACGTGCCCTTCCTCTATCAGCATCAGCGCCGCCATGTGCAGTGGCTGGCCGAGCTGCCGTTCGAGCGGCTCGACGCCTGGCACGATGCCGCCGGCCTGACGCCGACCTTCGTGTTCTCGATCGGCCGTTGCGGCTCCACGCTGCTGTCGCGCCTGCTGGCCGCCGCCGGCGAGCCGGCGATCTCGGAGCCGGACGTGCTGACCAACGTCGCCTGGGTCGACGACGACGCCGAGCTGGCGGTGGCGCGGCGCTGGGGGCCGAGCGTGGTGCGCGCCGCCGTGTGCGGGCTCGCGCTCGCGTGCGGGCGCGCGCCGGTCATCAAGCTGCGCGCGCGCTGCAACCGGGCGGTGGACGTGTTTCTGCAGGCCTTCCCGCAGGCGCGCTACGTGTTCATGTTCCGCGAGCGGGACGATTGGGTGCGCTCCACCTCGCGCGCGTTCGGCGAGCGCGGCGAGACGCTGGCCGAGCTGCTGAAGGTATCGGTCGAGGCCTTCGACCGCCTGCATCGCGCCGGCGTGCGGCCCCAGCCGGTCTGGTACGAAGACCTGCTGGCCGGCCCGCTGCCGGCGTTGCGGCGCATCGTGTCCGATCCCGCCGCCATGGCGGCGCGCGGCAACGCTATCGCCGCGGCGCTGGGCAGGGACGCGCAGGCGGGCTCCGGCCTGTCTCGCGAGCGATTGTCGACGCGCGGCGCCGATGCCGAGGCGCTAGCGGCGTTCGACGCCTGCTGGCGCGCCATCCGCAGCGACGCGCTGCTGAGCGAGCACGGTCTCGCGCGGCTGCGCTGAACTGATTTCAAGAACCGGGAGATTCGATGAACCTCGAGATTCAGATACGGGAGAGCCGCAAGCGCGTGCTGACGATGCTGCACGGCGCGCAGGGCGGCCATTTCGGCGGCGCGATGAGCGTGCTCGACAGCTTGATGGTGCTCCATCACCGGATTCTCGACCGCGATCCGGCGCGGCGCGCCCAGGGGCGGGCGGATCGCCTGATCCTGTCGAAGGGGCATGCCTCGGTCGCGCTGTACGCGACGCTCGCCTCGGTCGGCGCGCTGCCCGAGGCCGAGCTGGCCAGCTACGGGCAGCACGGCGGCCGCCTGGCGTGCCATCCCGACATGAGCCTGTGCGACGCGATCGACTTTTCCACCGGCTCGCTCGGCCAGGGCCTGTCGGTGGGGCTCGGCATGGCTCTCGCGCTGCGCGGCACGGGCGCGCGCGTCTGGGTGGTGCTCGGCGACGGCGAATGCCAGGAAGGGCAGGTGTGGGAGGCCGCGCAATTGGCGTCGCGCTACCGCGTCGACAACCTGCATGCGGTGCTGGACCTGAACGGTTACCAGGAGATGGGCTGGCACGGCATGCCGGGCATCGAGCCCGCGCCGCTGCCCGACGCGGCGCGCAAGTGGGAGGCGTTCGGCTGGCATGTCAGCGAGGCGCCGGGGCACGACGCGGCGGGGCTCGAGGCCGCGATGCGCGACATGCTGGGCCGGCGCGGCCAGCCCGGCGTGCTGCTGGCCCATACCGAGAAGGGCCACGGCATTCCGGCCTTCGCCGACGCGCCCGGGCTGTCGCATTGCCTGAGCCTGACCGAGGCGCAGTTCCGCGACGCCGTGATGGCGGCCGGGGAGCCGGCATGAGGCCCGCCGCCCATTGCGCGCAGGCGCTCGTCGAGCGGGCGCGGCACGACCCGCGGATCTGGGTGGTGGACGGCGACCTGGCCGATTCCTACGGCGTGGACCGCTTCGCGCAGGCGCACCCGGAGCGCTTCCTGATGGCCGGGATCGCCGAGCAGACCATGGTGTCGACCGCGGCCGGCATGGCCGCCTGCGGCTTGCGGCCGTGGGTGTTCTCGTTCGCGGCCTTTCTGTGCTTTCGCGCCTACGACCAGATTCGCGTCGGGCTCGCGCAGACCGGCGTGCCGGTCACGCTGGTCGGCTCGCACGCGGGCGGCTGCGGCGGGCCGAACGGCAAGAGCCACCAAGCGCTCAACGACATCGCGGCGATCGGATCGCTGCCGAACCTCGATATCTGGACGCCCGGCTGCGAGGCGGACACGCGATTCGTGGTCGACGCGGTGCTGGCGCGGGAGCGCCCGGCCTATCTGCGCTATCCGCGCGAGCCGCTGGGCGCGTTGCCCGGCGAGCCTGCCGAATGTCGCTGGATCGGCTCGCGCGCGCGTTTCGCGCTGGTGAGCTGCGGGCTGTTCACGCACGTCGCGCTCGACGCCGCGCGCCGGCTGCGCGAGCTCGACGTCGATGCCGGCGTGATTCACCTGACGCGGCTCGCGCCGTTTCCCGCTGCCGAGTTCGCGGCCCTGCTGCGCGACTTGGATGGGCTCTGGGTGGTGGACGACCACACGCGTCGCGGCGGCCTGGCCGACCTGCTGCATGCCGAGGGGTTCGCGGTGCGCGACCCGGTGTTTTCCTGGCCGGCCGACTGGAGCGGCGATTTCGGGCCGACCGAGGTGCTGCTCAAGCGCCACGGGCTCGCCGCGGACGATATCGCCGCGCGCCTGGCCGCCGAACTGCGCGGCGGCGGGCGCGCGGCAAGGAGCGGCGCGCGGGCCGCCCGCGAGGCGGGCCGATGAGCGCGGATCTGCTGGTGACCGGCACCGGCTCGCTCGCCGAGGCCGTGCTGTTCGATCTGGCCACCCTGCCGGCGGGCGCGAGGCCGCTGCGGATCGTGCTGGCCGGGCGCAACGCGGCGCGCCTGGCCTGGCTGGTGCAGGCCACCAACGCGCGCGCCGTGGTGCATGGCACGCCGCATCGCGTGGTCGGCCATCGGCTCGACTGGGATGCGGCGGGCGCGCTCGACAGCCTGCTGGCCGCGCTGCGGCCGGCGCTGGTGTTCAACGTGGCCTCGCTGCAGTCGATGTGGGAGATCGCCGCCGGGCGCGATGCCTGGGCCGCGACGATCCGCGCCCAGGGCTATGGCGCGACGCTGCCGCTGCAGGTGGTGCTGGCGCTGCGCGTGGCGCGCGCGATCGCGGCGCATTCCCCCGGCAGCCGCTTCGTCAATGCCTGCTACCCCGACGCGGTCAACGAGATCCTGGTGCGGCTCGGCCACGAGGTCGTGTGCGGCATCGGCAACGTGGCGACGCTGGCCGCCGCGTACCGCGCCGAGATGGATCTGGCGCCCGGCGCGCGCCTGCGCATGCTCGCGCATCACTGGCATGTCGGCGCGGCGATCGCCGGGCACGGGCGCCGTCACGCGCCGCGCGTCTGGGTGGA
>NZ_VWWC01000200.1:0-11347 GCF_011753175.1 Burkholderia sp. Cy-637
GATCACGATCAGCCCGACCTGGGCCGGCAGCGCCACGCACAGCGCGGTCAGCATCAGGGGGGCTGCGCGCAGCAGCGTGTTCTGCCAGGCGAACGAGGAGCCGAACGCGCCTTGCGCGATCAGGCCCAGCGCATCGAGCGCCGGCGCGTGCGCGGCGGCCAGGAAGGCCGCGAACAGCAGCACGGTGGCCGCCAGCGCGGCCAGCGTCGGCACGGCCGGCAGCAGCGCGAGCGCGCAGCGCGCGGCGAGCGGATTCAGGCGCATGGTCGGGCTCCTGATCGGGCTCCTGGTCGGGCGCGGTCGGTCGGCGCCTTCATCAGATCTGGCCCACCACGCCGGCCACCAGGTAGTTCATGCTCTCCAGCACGATGTCGGTCTGCACGTGGCTCACGCCCGCCGCGATCGCGGTGCCGCCCTTGTTGTCCTTGAGCGGGCCCTTGAAGATCACGAAGTCGCCGGCCTGCATCCTGGCCTTCACCGCGTCGGCCGCCTGCTTCGCGGCGGGCGTCACCTTCGCGCCGTAGGGCGAGGGCTTCACGTAGCCTTCCTTGAGGCCGCCGCGCATCACGTTGGGCGGCGTCTTGCCGGCCTGCACGGCCTGCACCAGCTGCGTGTAGGGCGTGGCCCAGTCCCATTCGGCGCCGGTCAGGTAGCCCTTGGGCGCGAGCGCCGACTGGTTGGCGTGATAGCCGCAGCTCATCGCGCCGCGCTTCTCGGCGGTTTCGATCACCACCTTGGGGCCGTCGACGTGGCAGGTCAGCACGTCGCAGCCCTGGTCGACCAGGCTGTTGGCGGATTCGGCTTCCTTGACCGGCATCGACCAATCGCCGGTGAAGATCATGTGCGTGGTGATCGACGGATCGACCGACTGCGCGCCGAGCGTGAAGGCGTTGATGTTGCGCAGCACCTGGGGGATCGGCTTGGCGGCCACGAAGCCGAGTTTCTTGGTCTTCGTCATGTGGCCGGCCACCACGCCGCTCAGGTACTCGCACTCGTCGATGTAGCCGAAATAGCTGGTGATGTTGGCCGGGTTGCCGGCCTTCCAGAGCCCGCCGCAATGCGCGAAGCGCACCTTCGGGTATTTGGCCGCCATCTTCAGCACGTGCGGGTCGAAATAGCCGAACGAGGTGGCGAACACCAGGCTCGCGCCGTCCTGCTCGATCATCGCGGCCATCGACTTCTGCGCGGCGATGGTCTCGGGCACGTTCTCCTCCTCGACGATCTTCACGCCGGGCAGCTTGCGGATCACGTTGGTGGCGGCGGCCTGCGCCTGGTTGTAGCCGTAGTCGCCGCGCGCGCCGACATAGAGCGCGCCGACGGTGAGCCCGGAGGCGGCCAGCGCCCGCTCGAGCGGCAGCATTGCGCCGAGCGCGAGGGCGCCCGCGGTGTGGAGGAAATGGCGGCGTGTGGTCATGAGGCGTTCTCGTTCAGCGTCAGGCGTTCAGGGGGAGGGAGGAGATGGCGGCGCTCGTCGGCGCGGCGCGCTCGCGCAGGTAGGCGAGCCAGCCGCCGTGGGCCGTGATGTCCAGCGCGCGGCCGGCGGCGACCGCTGCCGGCTCGCAGATGAAGCCCTTCACCGCGCGGCCGTCGGCCACGCGTACCGTGCCGATGCCCAGCGGCGCCGGCACCTGGGCGACCAGGCCGCCGAACAGGCGCAGCGGCAGCTCCCACAGTTCGATCGCGATCGCGCGGCCGTCGGCGTCGCCGGGGCTGTGGACCAGGGCCGGCTTGGGCGGGGTGGTGCCGGCCAGCGCGTAGAGGCGGTAGTCGGCGCTGGTGACGGTGGCTTCGACGAAGCGCGCGCCGGCTTCGAGCAACTGGCCGTTGAGCGGCTGGCCGCGCAGGTGCGCGCCGACCACGGCGACGATCAGGGTGGGCTCGTTGGCGGGCAGCGGCGGCAGGGGTTCGGCTGCCGGGCCGGATGTCGAGGGCTGACCGGCGGACGTATCGGCCGGGCGCGCGCCCGATTGCGAGCCGGGCAGGGCGGCCGACGAAGCCGCCGATCCAGCAGTCGATGACGGGGCCGATGAAAGGGCCGATGACGCGCCTGCCGAAGAGGGCGACGGAGCAGCCGTTTGCGCGCCCGTGCGAGCGCCGGATTGCGCAGCCAACCGCGCCACCAGCGCGCGGCCGAGCGTGGCGAGCTGGTGATCGGCGCCCGCCTTGCCGATCAGCGTGATGCCGGCCGGCAGGCCGTCGGCGCGCGGCAGGGCGGGGATCGCCAGCGCGCACAGGTCGAGCAGGTTGACGAAGTTGGTGTAGTAACCCAGCCGGCTGTTGACGGCGATCGGATCGGCGCGCACCTGGGCGATGGTCGGATGGGTCGGCGCACTCGGCACGATCAGCACGTCGAGCTCGGCGAAGATCGCCTCGGCGGCGCGGCGCAGCTCGGCCAGTTCGTATTGGGCGTTGAACGCGTCGACGGCGCTGAAGGCATCGGCGCGCGCCACCACGGCGGCCACCACCGGGTCCATCGCCTCGCGCTCGGTGTCGAGGAAGCCGCCGATCGCGGCGCGCCGCTCGGCCACCCAGGGGCCGTCGTAGAGCAGGCGCGCGACGGCGTTCAAGGGCGCCATGTCGACGGCGACCGGGTCGGCCAGCAGGTCGGCCGCCAGGTGACGCAGCGTCTGCATGTAGGCCGCCTCGGCCTGCGCGTCGTCGAAGAATTCGGGCTGGGCCGGCACGCCGATGCGCCAGGCGCGGTTCGGCAGGCCGAGCGACGGCACCGCGCGCGAATAGGGATCGGCCGCGTCGAAGCGGGCCAGCACGCCGAGCACGCGCCAGGCATCCTCCACCTCGGGCGCGAAGATCGACACGGTATCGAGCGTGCGGCAGGCCGGCACCACGCCGCGCTTGCTGAGCAGGCCGAGCGTCGGCTTGAGCCCGACGATGCCGTTGAAGCCGGCCGGCACGCGGCCCGAGCCGGCCGTGTCGGTGCCCAGCGAGAAGGCTACCGCGCCGCCCGCCACCGCTACCGCCGAACCCGAGCTGGAACCGCCCGACACGTAGTCGGGATGGTCGACCTGGCGCACTGCGCCATAGGGCGAGCGCACGCCCACCAGGCCGGTGGCGAACTGGTCGAGGTTGGTCTTGCCGATCAGCACCGCGCCGGCCGCCAGCAGCAGCGCGACCACCTGGGCCGATTCGGCCGGCGTGCTTGCGAAGGCGGGGCAGGCGGCGGTGGTCGGCAGGCCGGCCACGTCGATGTTGTCCTTGACGGCGAAGGGCACGCCGAACAGCGGCATGCGCTCGACGACGGCGGGGCCGTGCGCGGCGCGCAGCGCGTCGAGTTCGGCCGCGCGAGCATGCAGTTCGGTGGGTTCGACGCGGTGGATCCAGGCTTCGGGGCGGTCCGTCGCCTCGAGGGCGGCGAGCGCCGCGTCGATCCGGTTCGCGACGGTCAGCGTGCCTGCCGCGTAGTCGGCGAGCAGGGTGGTAATCGAGGTGCGTTGTCGGTCTGGCATTCGGAACTCAATCTTGTATTCAAGATGGCGTTCAAGATGCAGGTTGCGTGCCAGGGGCGCCGGCGTGATCGGCGGGAAGACGGGGAAGGCTTGCCGGGCAAGGCTCGGCGGGAGGCAGGGGCGAGCGGGCGCGGGCGCGCCGCGCCGCGATCGCACCGGCGGCGGGCGGCGCGGCTGGTGCGCGGCGGCGTCCGAAATGGTGCGGAGGTCCGATCCTGGTGCGCGGCGTGGTCGATGCGGTCGGCCGTAAACGACAACGGCCCGCATCCCGGAGGATGCGGGCCGTGCTGGCCGGCGCCGATGCTTACTGCTGGGCCGGTGCCTCGCCGCCGACGCGCGAGTAGCGGTTCAGGATCGGGATCATCTGCGCGTAGATCTTCGGGTTCGCCGCGACGATCTCATGACGCTCGAGGAAGTCGGCGTCGCCGTGGTAGTTGCCGACCAGGCCGCCGGCCTCGGTGATCAGCAGGCTGCCCGCGGCCATGTCCCAGGCGCTGATGCCTTGCTCGAAGAAGGCGTCCAGGCGGCCCGCGGCGACATTGGCCAGGTCCAGCGCGGCCGCGCCCGGGCGGCGCAGCCCCGTGCAGGCCTGGGTCATCTCGACGAACAGGCGCGTGTAGGCCTCGAGGCCGTCCTTCTCGCGGAACGGGAAGCCCGTGCCGACCAGCGCGTCCGACAGGCGGTCGCGGCGGCCGACGCGGATCCGGCGGTCGTTCAGGAAGGCGCCGCGGCCGCGGGTGGCCGTGAACAGGTCGTTGTTGTTCGGGTCGTAGACCACCGCCTGCTGGACCACGCCGCGATGCGCGAGCGCGATCGAGACGCAGTAGTAGGGGAAGCCGTGGATGAAGTTGGTGGTGCCGTCGAGCGGATCGATGATCCAGACGAATTCGGACTCGTTGTCCGACTTGCCCGATTCCTCGGCGAGGATCGCGTGGTCGGGGTAGGCCGTCTTCAGCGTATCGATGATGGCCTCTTCCGAGGCCTTGTCGACTTCCGTCACGAAATCGTTCTGCTGTTTCTTGCGGATCTCGATCATGTCGAGATCGAGCGAGGCGCGGTTGATGATCTGTCCGGCGCGGCGCGCAGCCTTGACAGCAATATTGAGCATGGGATGCATGGAACTGGATCCTGTAGCCGGCGGCACGGGGCCGCCACGAGGTGACTGGAACCGGCGAAGCGCGCCCGCCGCAAGGCGGACGGACGTTTCGTCGACGGAAGACGCGAATTGGCAAAGAACGGGGCGCCAGGCGGCGGACAGCCTCGGAAAACCGGGAGACGGGGCGGCCGGCGAGCGCGGAAAGCGGCATTTTACCCGAGTCGCGGCGTTTTTCCGACTGTCTCGCGCCCGGGGCCGCCGGCCCGGCCGTTCGGACGGGTGGGATTGGGACGGCGTTGGCGATACCATACCGCCAGTTCGTTTCCCGTTTGTTTCCCATTTCCTTGCCGTTTTCTCAGCCGGACCCATCGACGTTGGACATTTCGCCCCCGATCCCCGCCCCGCCGCAAGCCTTCCGTGCCGCGCGCTTCGTGCTCGTCGAGCCCAGCCATCCCGGCAATGTCGGCGCCGCCGCCCGCGCGCTGAAGACCATGGGCTTCTCGCAACTGGTGCTGGTCGCGCCGCGCGTGGCCGAGGTGCTGGCCGACCCGGAGGCGATCGCGATGGCCAGCGGCGCCGACGACGTGCTGGCCGCCACCCGCATCGTGGCCACGCTCGACGAGGCGCTGGCCGGCGTGTCCTGGTCGGCCGCGCTGACCGCGCGCAGCCGCGAATACGGGCCGCCGCGGCTGGCGCCGCGCGCCGCCGCCGGCGAGGCGAGGCGCCAGCTCGACGGCGGCGAGATCGCCTTCGTGTTCGGCAACGAGCGCGTCGGCCTGTCGAACGAGCATGTCGAGCGCTGCAGCGCGATCGCGCATATCCCCGCCAATCCCGATTACAGCTCGCTGAACCTGTCGCAGGCGATCCAGGTGCTGGCTTACGAGTTGCGCGTCGCGCTGCTGGAGGGCCAGGCCGCCGAGCACCACGACGGCGCGGCCGGCACGCTGGCGCAGGCCGACGAGATCGAGAAGATGTTCGCCCATCTGGAGCAGGCGCTGGTCGCGCTCGAGTTCCTCGATCCGCGCAATCCCAAGAAGCTGATGCCGCGCCTGCGGCGGCTGTTCTCGCGCGCCGGGCTGGAGCGCGAGGAGGTCAACATCCTGCGCGGCGTCGCCAAGCACATCCTGATGAAGTCGGGCCGCGAGCACTGAGCCTCGGGCACGGGCGGCGAGGCCGCCGTCGACGGCGGCTGGCGCCCGGCGCTTGCTTGGCGTTCCTGAGGATTCGCCTAGCCGCGCCGCGCGCCGGCGAATACCCCCGGCGCCGATGGGGACAAAATCCGTCGCCAGCAGCCGCGCGCGAGTCGCCCTACAATCGTCGCGCGCCATAAGCAAATGGCGATAAGGCATAAGCGCCGCGCGGCAGGCGGCAAGAACATTCCTCCCCGGTCACCGACACACCATGTTCACGAGACTTCGAGAAGACATCGCGACGATCCGCGAGCGTGATCCCGCCGCTCGCAGCGCCTGGGAAGTGCTCACCTGTTATCCGGGCATCCATGCACTGGTCTTCCATCGCCTCGCGCACGCCTTCTGGCGGCGCGGCCAGCGCTGGGCGGGGCGCTTCGTCTCGCAGGTCGGGCGCTTCATGACCGGCATCGAGATCCATCCCGGCGCGACGCTGGGCCGGCGCGTGTTCATCGATCACGGCATGGGCGTGGTGATCGGCGAGACCGCCGTGGTCGGCGACGACTGCACCATCTACCAGGGCGTGACGCTCGGCGGCACCTCGCTCACGCGCGGCGCGAAGCGGCATCCCACGCTCGAGCGCGGCGTGATCGTCGGCGCGGGCGCCAAGGTGCTGGGCGGCTTCACGATCGGCGAGGGCGCCAAGATCGGCTCGAACGCGGTGGTGGTCAAGCCGGTGCCGGCGGGCGGCACGGCGGTCGGCAATCCCGCGCGCGTGGTGCTGCCGGCCGAGAGCCGGCCCGCCGCGCCCGAGCGCGCCGCGTTCTGCGCCTACGGCATCACGCCGAACGCCGACGATCCGATGTCGCTGGCGATCCATGGCCTGATCGATCATGCGGCCAAGGAATCGCAGCGCGTCGACGAGATCGTCGCCGCGCTGGAGCGGCTCGGCGAGCGCTTCGAGGCGCTCCAGGCCGATGGCCGGCTGGACCTGCGCCGCCTGTCGGCCGCGCTGGAAGGGCGCGCGGTCGAGCACACGGGCTGAGCCCGGATCGCGAAGGGAATCGCCAATGGAAAAGGGCGGCCGAGAGGCCGCCCTTGTCGTTTCAGTGCTCCAGCGGCAGCGCCGCGACGCCCTCGGCGTCGATGCGCAGGTAACCTCCGCGCGGCCTGCCATGGTCGAGATCCCAGTCAGGCAGCACCCAGCGCGTGCCCTCGGGCTCGATGTGCCGCGCGGGGCGATGGGTATGGCCGTGGATCATGGTGTCGGCGCTGCTGCGCTCGAACAGCTCGGCGATGCCGTCGCGCGTGACGTCGTAGCGCGGCAGCATCGGCCGGTCGCGGCCCGCCTCGCTCTTGGCGCGCATGCGCTCGGCCAGGCCGCGCCGCCAGCGCAGCGAACGCGCGAGGAACAGCCACTGCGCCAGGCGATTGCGCGCGAAGCCGCGGAACCACTGGTAGCCGCGATCGGCCGTGCACTGCGCGTCGCCGTGCGCGAGCACGATGCGCCGGCCGAAGGCGAGCACCACCGACGGGTCCGGCACCAGCATCGCGCCCGCGGCCTTCATGAAGCGCCGGCCGAGCAGGAAGTCGCGATTGCCGTGCATCACGTAGAGCGCGATGCCGCGCTCCGAGAAGCTGTGCAGCAGCGCGGCGATGCGCTGCGCGAACGGGTCGTCGTCGAGGATGTCGTCGCCGACCCAGTATTCGAACAGGTCCCCGAGGATGAACACCGAGTCGGCGCTGTCGGCCGTGACGCGCACGAAATGCTCGAACGCGGCGACGGTGCGCGGGATCGCCTCGCTCAGGTGCAGGTCGGAGATGAACAGAAACGGGCGTGCCGCATGCGCGAGACCCTGCTCGCCCGGCACGCCCCCGGAGACGCTTCGCGGCGGTGTTTCCTGCAGCATCGAAGTGCCTCCCTCGACGGCGTCAGGCCACCACGGCCTTTTCGATGATCACGTCGTCGGCCGGCACGTCCTGGTGGAAGCCCTTGCTGCCGGTCTTGACCTTCTTGATCGCGTCGACCACGTCCTGGCCTTCGACCACCTTGCCGAACACGGCGTAGCCCCAGCCTTGCGGCGTCGGCGACGAGTGGTTCAGGAAGTCGTTGTCGTTGACGTTGATGAAGAACTGCGCGGTGGCCGAGTGCGGATCGTTGGTGCGTGCCATCGCCACCGTGTAGGTGTCGTTCTTCAGGCCGTTGTTGGCCTCGTTGTCGATCGGTGCCTCGGTCGGCTTCTGCTTCATGCCCGGCTCGAAGCCGCCGCCCTGGATCATGAAGCCGTTGATGACGCGGTGGAACACCGTGTTGTCGTAGTGGCCGGCCTTCACGTAGTTCAGGAAATTCTCCACCGACTTCGGTGCCTTGGCGGCGTCGAGTTCGAGCTTGATCACGCCGTGGTTCGTATGCAGTTCAACCATGATGGTTCCTTCGTTGAGGTGGGTGAAATGGCACGCGGCCGGTCGTGACGACGCGGCCGCGTGTGGGGCGCTGGTGGCGCGCCGGATTATTTGCCGACGACGCTCGCCGATTCGATCGTGATCGTCTTTTCGGGCACGTCGCGCATCGAGCCGCGCGAGGTGGTCGGGGTCGCCTCGATCTTCTTCACGACATCCAGGCCCGAGACCACCTTGCCGAACACGGCGTAGCCGTTGCCGTCCGGGTTCGGGTAGTCGAGGTTGGAATTATCGACGGTATTGATGAAGAACTGGGCGGTGGCCGAATTCGGATCGCTGGTGCGCGCCATCGCGATGGTCCCCGTCAGGTTCTTCAGGCCGTTGCGGCTTTCCAGCGGAATCGGCGCGCGCGTCGGCTTCTCGTCGAAGTTCGCCTTGTAGCCGCCGCCCTGGATCATGAAGCCCGGGATCACGCGATGGAAGATCGTGCCGTTGTACTGGCCGGCCTTCACGTAGTCGAGGAAGTTCGCCACCGTCTTCGGCGCCTTCTCCGGGTAGAGCTCGACACGGATGTCGCCCTGCGTGGTCTTGAACTGCACGACGGGATGCGCGGCGGCCGTTTGCGCATGGGCCGGCGCGGTCGCGACGAGGGCGGCGCTGCCGAGCGCCAACAACAGACGTTTCATGACGATCCTCTGGTTGATGAAAAAATGACGGCCCGGCCGCCTCAGTGCGAGGGCGCGACGTAGGGCGGGGTGGCCAGCGTCGCGCCGCCGCCGCCGCCGTTGAACTCGAAGTTCGACTGCTGCGGCGGCGTGATGGTCGACAGGTTCGAGGTGGCATCGGCCGAGACGCCCTCGGCCCGGCTCGCGGCGGCGGGCTTGTCGGCCTTGGCCTGCGCTGCCTGCTGCGCCGCGGCCGGCGGCGCGATGATCCGCTCGATGTCGGCCAGGCGCTGCGCGCTCGCGCCGCTCGTGCGGCCCAGCGAGCGCGCGCGCTTGTAGGATTCGGAGGCCAGGCGCAGGTACAGGTCGCCGAGGTTCTCGTAGGCGAGGCTGTAGTCGGGGTTCGCCTGGGTGGCCGTGACCAGCGCCGCGCGCGCGTCGTCGTAGCGGCCATGCTTGGCATAGAGCGCGGCGAGGTTGTTGTACGGCTCGGGGAGTTCGGGGTAGGCCTGGGTCAGCGCGAGGAACTGCGCGATCGCGTCGTCGTCGCGATTGAGCCGGGCCAGCACGGTGCCGCGCTTGAACTGCGCCTGCACGTCGCGCGGGTTCGCGGCGATCCGCGCATCGAGCTGCGAGAGGGCCGCCGACCAGTTGCGGCTGGTGATCGAGGCGTCGATCTCCGGGGTGCCGTCGGCGGTGGCGGGGGCCTTCTGCGCCCAGGCCGGGAGCGCCAGCGCGACGCCCAGGACGGTGGTCGCAAGGAGGGTCGCAGCGCTCGTCGCGCGGCCGCGGGAAGATTTCATAGGCTCAAATCGCAATGTTATACTCCGAGCCATTCTAGCAAATCGTCCGCGCGTTCCGGCGAGCCGCGGACTGTCTTTTGCCTCTCGCGGCCGTTACCGCTTCGCCCGTCGTCCGACCGACGCCTCCATGTCGACGGTGCGTCGTGCCGGGCAGCGGCGGGTGCTCCGAGCGGATTCACACGCAGGCGCCCTTCGCCAGGGCGGCACTCATCGGCTCTCGTTTGTTCTCTATGGAATCACTGCGCATCTACAACACGCTCGCGCGTGACAAGCAAGTCTTCGTGCCGCGTCAGCCCGGCGAAGTGCGCATGTACGTGTGCGGCATCACGGTTTACGACTACTGCCACATCGGCCATGCGCGGATGATGGTGGTGTTCGACATCGTGCAGCGCTGGTTGCGCCAGCTCGGCTATCGCGTGACCTACGTGCGCAACATCACCGACATCGACGACAAGATCATCCGTCGCGCGGTGGAGAACGGCGAGACCATCGGCGAGCTGACCTCCCGCTTCATCGCGGCGATGCACGAGGACCTGGACGCGCTCGGCGTCGAGCGGCCCGACCACGAGCCGCGCGCCACGCACTACATCCCGCAGATGCTCGGCATGATCGCGGCCCTCGAGGCAAACGGTTACGCCTACCAGGCCAAGGACGGCGACGTCAATTACGCGGTGCGCAAGTTCGCGAACTACGGCCGCCTGTCGGGCAAGTCGCTCGACGACCTGCGCGCCGGCGAGCGCGTCGCGGCCAACGACGCCAAGCAGGATCCGCTCGATTTCGTGCTGTGGAAGCGCGCGAAGCCCGAGGAGCCGGCCGATACCAGCTGGGATTCGAAGTACGGGCGCGGCCGCCCGGGCTGGCACATCGAGTGCTCGGCGATGGGCTGCACGCTGCTCGGCAATCATTTCGACATCCACGGCGGCGGGCAGGACCTGCAGTTCCCGCATCACGAGAACGAGATCGCCCAGAGCGAGGGCGCGACCGGCGAAACCTTCGTCAACACCTGGATGCACAACGGCTTCGTGCAGGTCGACAGCGAGAAGATGTCGAAATCGCTCGGCAACTTCTTCACGATCCGCGAAGTGCTGGAGAAGTACGACGCCGAGGTGGTGCGCTTCTTCATCGCGCGCACCCACTATCGTTCGCCGCTGAACTACAGCGAAGTGCATCTCGACGATGCGCGCGCCGCGCTCACGCGTTTGTATACGGCGCTCAAGGACGTCACGCCCGACGGCGCGCCGCTCGATCCCGACGAGCCGCACGCGCAGCGTTTCGCCGCCGCGATGAACGACGATTTCAATACGGCCCTGGCCGTGTCGGTGCTGTTCGAACTGGCCGGCGAGGTGAATCGCACCGGCGATGCCGCGCTGGCGCGGCAGTTCAAGCAGCTCGGCGCGCTGCTGGGCCTGCTCGGCCGCGATGCGCGCGCCTTCCTGCAGCAGGCCACGGGCGCCGGCGCCGATGCGCTCGACGGCGAGGCGATCGAAGCACGCATCGCCGAGCGCGTGGCCGCCAAGCAGGCCAAGAACTATGCCGAAGCAGACCGGATCCGGGCAGACTTGCTCGAGGCCGGTGTCGCGCTCGAAGACAAACCGGGCGGGTTGACCGAATGGCGTCGCGTTTGATCGCGCGTCGTCCGTTCCGCTGATCGACTCGTCAGGCAGGAGGCAAGATGGCAACGGGCAGGAAAGTGCCGGCAAAGGGCGCGGTTCGCGCGGCGACACGCTCGCCGGCCACCGGCCGCGCGCCGGCCGGGAAGGTCGCCGCCAAGCGCGCGACCGACCCGCGCGCG